>JAUQXC010000103.1 GCA_030834825.1 Thermoflexales bacterium | reverse complement strand
CGCGTGCGCAGACTGGATTATTAGGCGTGCCAGGCAGCGACGGACTGGAATAATCAGTGTAATAGGTACCGCCATGATTAAGAATGGTGACTTCCCAGGAATGGCTGAATAGCACTTCCAAATGATTGTCACCATCAATGTCTGCCAGCGTGGGGGAGGATTCAACGGTAAACGAATTGCCCCATTGATCACACGCGGGCGTGCGGAAGAGTTGCTGACCGGTACGTCCATTCCAAGCGTATACAGCGCCCTCTGGCCCCCAATCTCCGACCAACGTACCAACGACGACATCCAGATAACCATCTTCATTCAAATCACCCAACGCCGGAGATGAAAACACGCGCCCCGTAGTGGAGCTGCGCCACTTCTGGATCAGGCGATTTTCCACTGTCGGCGAGGCAGGATCATAGTCATAGGCCGTCACGTAGTAGCCTTTGCCAGGTAGATGTGTACCTGTCCCAACGACGATTTCCAGAAGGCCATCATTATCCACATCGCCGATCGCCGGCGACGAATACACGCGTTGATCGAGCCATTCACGCCCTAACTCCACGCCGTTGTACTTCAGGACCCGCACATACCCGCCGGTGGGATCGCCTTGAGCATTGCCCGCTGTGATATCAGCGCCAATGATGATCTCCAATTTTTTGTCGCCATCTAGATCTGCCAATGCTGGTGAGGACCAGACTGTATCTTCATTATAAAAGCCATGTTCACCACAGCGTTTTTGTTCCGGCCGAACGCCCAGGAGCCCCCACGCTGGCTGCCCTAAATGATCTAGCAGATAAATGCACTGATCCCATGAGCCAAAGACCACTTCCATGTCGCCATTGTTATCCACATCGCCCACGGCTGGAGATCCGCGCACACCATCCAGCCAACCATCTGGGACATGGTTCAGCCAGTCTTGTGTGTCGAAAGTCCAGAGGGCACTGCCTTTAGTCCAACCTGTTCCGTCCTGTCCGTGCAGTGCCATGACACCACCATGCCAACATTGAGGGTCGCTTTCTGTAGACACGACACCACCTAGCCCGACAATAACTTCTGGTTTGCCATCGCCTGTAATGTCCGCGATGGTGGGTGAGGTTTCCACAGGTGCCCGCACAGACTTTTGCCAATACAACGTACCATTTGAACGGTAAGCATACACCCAGCCACCGCAATTAGGGTTACCATTGGCATCCGTGGCGCGTCCCCCTACAACGATTTCCAATTTGCCATCGCCATCCAAATCAGAGAGAGTGGGCGAAGAGTGTCTGACCGCATCGCCGGTCAGCATTTGAGGAAACCCACTTTGAACGGGAGGAGGATTACTGTAAACGGCATACGCCCTGCGCGTCAAGCCTGCAATGACAACAATCACGACAATTATCCATAGTAAGCGTTTTATCTGGAACATATATTACCTCTATGTACGGCCCATTTCCCTAAATTGTAACGTCACACAACTTGCGCACCAATAGAGAATCAGTACCAACTTGTGGCAAACCATCTCTTATAACACACCCAACACTAACGAAATCCCAATCATTGTCGAGCCGATCGACTCGTAGCGCAGCAACCAGCCACCGGAACCTTAGCAAATCGCCATCGTTTCAATACACTTCCGCAATTGTTCGGTCACCACGGTTGGCGCATAGTCATTTAAGCGTCGACGCTGTGCCACGATAAGTCGTTCGCGCAACACCTGATCGGAAGCGACAATATCGATTAACTCGCCTAAGACGTCGTAACGCTTCTCGTTCAGCAAGATGCCCGCTTCACCTAATGCGTAGGGCACACCTGTTGCCTTGAAGGCAATGACAGGCACATCAAAAGCCATGGCTTCCAGTAGCGGCACACAAAAGCCTTCGTGCTCGCTGAGACACAAAAAGATCGTCGCAGCTCGATAGTAGCCGCCCAGCCCCTCGCGGAAACCGATCGGACCTACCAATTCCACTTGCGGTAGATCGAGTACCGCAGCCAACGTTTGTAACTCCAGTTTATAACCTGGCGCATTGGCGTCACTGCCGATCAAAACTAAGCGGGCCTGTGAATTAACAGCCTTGCGATAGTAATTCAAAGCGCGAATCAGATCGTCTTGCCGCTTGTTAGGCGCCAGTCGCCCCACGAATAATAGGTTCACTGCACCGTCGGCATACCGATCCGCAATACGCCGCCCCATAGGGCTTTCAGCCGAGGCCCGCAGCTCGTCAAGGTACACAAAATAAGGCAACACATCCACGCGTTGAAAGCCCTGCGCCAACATTTCAGTCCGATTGTACTCCGAAGCGGCCCAGGCATAAGGCGCACCCTTGAAATCTAGTAGCTCACGGCGGCCTTGTTCCAAGAGGGCGGCTAGCTCTGCATTGTAGCCATAAAAGAACTCTGGCGGTGTGATGTTGTGATAATAAGGCACGACGACATCCGCTACCTGCCGCACGAATTCAGTCACAGGTGAGCCAATGCTGTAATGATAAATCAGTGCTTGATGGGGTCGGCTGCGATAACGCTGGTACTCCAGGCCCGGATCTGCCCAACGATGATCGCGCACCGCCGTATAAACTTGTGACTCATATCCCCAGCGGCGCAGCTGCTCGCGGATGCGATAAGCCTGTTGGCCTAAGGCATCCGCATACAAAAACGCTGGCATAATTTGATGAATCGCTCGAAACGGGCGCATATATGAAATCACGCTTGAGGATCGCGCCACGCGTACAAGGCGGTCTGAAAACGATCAATCACTGCTGGCCAGTTGAATTCGCGTTGCACGTAAACACGCCCCTGTTGCCCCAGGCGGGCGCGCTCAGCTGGGTGTTCCAGCAGCCAACCGAGTGCCGCGCAAAACTCATCAACATCCAAATAATACAGCCCTCCATTGCTACGCCGAACATGATAACGGGTAACGGCACAACCCTCATGTACGAGTACTGGCACGCCAGCAGACCAGGCCTCCATGATCACCAACGAAAAACTCTCCAGCAGAGACGGCTGGCAGACGACGGTCGCTGCAGCAAAGGCCGAAGCCTTGTCGGCCTCTGACTGAAAACCGATAGTGATTACATCGCGCTGTGCTGGTAGAGCCAGCGGACCATCTCCCATCAGCACTAACTTCAAAGGTCCCGGTTGGCGACGTTTGTATTCTGCAAAGAAAGCTACCAGCTCCAACAAATTCTTCACACCATCAAACCGACCGGCGTACAAGACGAATGGCTCGCTGAGCCCCCAGCGCCGTCGAAAATGATCAGGCGGCCCAGCGACTTCGTCCACACCCATCCCAATGACCGCCTGGTGCGGATTATGAATCCGCAGCTGATCTCGTGCCAGATCAGACTCTGGCTTACTGAGGAACAGGAGACCGCGACAAGTCTCCAACATCATGCGCGTATGCTGGAAATAAGCGTAGGCCTCGTCGTGCAAGCACGGCCAGATCAAGCTATGCTCAGGCTGAACGAGCGCTCCATATAAGGTAGTGCCAAAAAGATAAGGCATGAAGATCAAATAATCGTAAGCTGCCCCATGCCGTGCCAGGTAGTCATATAGCGCTGGGCTATGGGCGCTATGCTCGACCCAGGCATATTCATCATTGAGTGTCGCAGGGGTGCGGTTATTGAACTGCTGAACCAGCGTGCGAAACAGTTTTTCATCACGGAAACAATGGTCGATGGGAAAACGGCGCACAGCCACGCCATTCAACCGGCTAGAACCGGCTGGCAGCTCGTTGCGCCAGGTGTGCAGATCCCGCGCACAAGTGGTGAGGACTTCTACCCCAATATCTGTTCGAGATATCTGCTCGGCCAGCTCGCGTGCCAGCGTTTCTGCCCCACCCAGAACGTCCATGCCATACCGTGCCGTGATGATGCCGAGTTTCACGACTGCGGCCTCTTGAGCTGCGCTTCCAGTTCTTCAACTCGCGCTCGCAGGTGCACGACTTCCTCACGCAGGAGATCGAGATCGGCAGAGGAGGACGGCCGATCGAGATCACGTACCAATGCGGTCAAGGCACCAGCCAGGTAGCCGTTAACGCGCGCCTGTTGGCGGGCCAACATATTCACATAGTAGACGACCAGCTGATGCAGTGCGCCTCGTACGCGCTCGAGCAGCGGCCCAATGATTGGACGGCGCGAGGCAGTCAACGACAATCCCACGCCAATCTTATCGTAGCTGGCATTCAAGCGCTGAACATCATCATATAGGCCTGACTCAAAACGACCCGTACTTGATGGTAAGCGCCCCGTCGCCAAGGCCTCGAAATCCAGGCCCTGCTGTTCCCAATCGGCGCGCCGCTGGCGAAGACGCGTACGAATCTCCTGCATGATTGCTTCGGAATTCAACTCCGGAGTACGTATGTCGATCACTTCGCCCGGATCACGATTGGTCATGCTGTCTCCTTGTTATGAGACTTTCACCCTTCCGCCAATTCTATCCGCCAAATATGTGGCGGATAGCTCAACGTTATCATAAGAAGTGTGATTGGAAAATTTCAACCGTATAATATGGAGTACTAGTCTTCACTGGAATGTGCCAGCAAATTCAAGTATGCCATCATCAGCTGTTGCCTTACATTGAAGCGAGCGATCAGTTGGTTCACATAGAACGCGATGAGGCTGTGAATCGGTCTGCGTATCCATCGCCACAAGTTACCCAAAACCGGAAGGCGTGTATAAGGTGAATCGGCTAGGCTGACTGTTACTGCCTCAAGAGGTGGCAGGGCAAACGGCGGACGGATCGCCAGAATGTAACCGTAGCCTGAACCCAACGATAAAGGACGTTGGGCAAACAGGTAACCATGCTGCCGTAGCAGTTTATCCAGCTGCTCCAGCGTATAACCTGCAAACATGTGATATTCCATTACCATCGCTCGAATACGAGACCAAGTCTCCGGCTCTAACGAATTAAGGATCTCATACTCTGCACCTTCACAATCCAGTTTGAGCAAATCGCATGATTCAATGCGCTCAGCGCTCATGAGTTCAGACAGGCGCACCGTATGTACGTCAATTTGCGGCACAGTTGGCTTCTTATACCAGAAGCCGCTGCCACCTGTACTGTCATCGGCGACACCTAATGTCTGCTCACCCGTCGACGACCATACCGCTGCATTGATCGCTTTCACCCGTTCTTGCAGACCATTAAGTCTGACATTCTCGTTAAGCATCTCGAAATTGTAAGGCACAGGCTCAAGTGCCACCACTCGTGCCCCACGTAAAGCTGATAAGATCGAGAAAGAACCAATATGTCCACCAACGTCAATGACGGTGGAGTGTTCTGTCAGAAGAGCACGGCCATCAGAATAATAGTCACTAGTGGCTACTTCTTGTATGATCGTAGCGTCGTCGGTATTGGGACGCACCCGAAAGCGCAGTGCACGGCCTTCAAAGGGATAGACGAAAATTGAATCAGTCATTTGCACTTGCCTCCGATTGAGATTCCTGTGAGAGAAAGGCCTGGTTTCTTTGCCACAAATCCCTTAAACGTCGCGCCGCAGCCGCATTGTCAGCATTGAGCTGGATCAATTCCTCTAAAATTACCAACAGCTGATCTTTGATTTGTTGTACTTCCTGCCGTTGAGCCTCTCGCTGCTGTTCAACCATCTGCCAAGCTTTCGCCAGTGTTGCCAGGCGCTCATTCTGCTCATGAATACTTCTTACCACTTCACGATTGAAAGCCACCTGGCGCTCAAAGGTTGGATCGACGTAGGGTTCACGCAAGTGTGATGTCAGATTGCGACGCACCCACGCGATCAGTGAACCCACAAGAGGTGCATTCGAACGCACCATGTAATCGCGCTGCATTACGTCAGCTGCATTGTCCAGCCAGCGTAAATCCTTTAACGTGGCATTGGCAGCTGACTTGACTGTGGCCTCCAGCGTCTGTAAACGAGGGTAGGGCTGTTCAGGTAACCAGGTTGTTGCTTCGGCAACAATTCTGCCCCAATCGTTTTCATAACGTTCTAGTGAGAACTCTCTCGCTCGTGCTAGACCGTATTGCACCAATTCACCGTGCAAAGCATCATCGCTCAAAATACGCACTATTTGTCGTGCCAAATCTTCAGTACTTTTCGGTTCGGCCAATAGACCGGCCTGGCCCAATACCCACGGATGGGCCGTGGCATTGCTGGCAACTACTGGCACACCAGAGGCCATCGCTTCGATGAGTGGTACACCAAAGCCTTCATGCAAGCTGGCTGTAGCATACACATCGGCCAGTCGATAGTACGGCGCTTGATCATCGACCACGCCGGTGAAGATTACCTGAGGCGTCACGCCCAATTCCTCGGCGCGCGCTGTGGCCCTGCTTACTGTCTCCGCAATGGCCGGATTGCTGCTATCGTCGCCGACAAGCAGCAGCACCACGTTTGGCACATGCTGCCGCACGAGAGGTAGGGCCTCAATCAGGAGATCGATTCGCTTATTGCCTGCCATGCGTCCCACAAATTCGATCACGCGCTTGCCATGCAGATTGTGCTTGCGCAGTAACGCTTCATTCTTAGGACCGGGCGCAAACTGATCAAGCGGCACGGCCAACGGTAGCACCCGAATGCGCTCACGATCGACACCGTGATCGTACACCAGACAATCGGCGTTGAATTCACTATCAGTGACACAGAGATCTGCCAAAGCCGCTAGTGAAGTAACACGAACCAGGCTCTTGGTCAATGTATCGCGTTCGAAAGCGCTGCCCCACAAGTTGGGCGGTGTCACGTTGTGAAAGTAAAAGATGACGGCACCCCGATCAATGTACTTGATGCTATCGATCAGTGGATAATATGCGGGGTAATGATAGACATACAAATCAGATCGAGCAAAATGATCATCGCGACATGCTTCCAG
>JAUQXC010000102.1 GCA_030834825.1 Thermoflexales bacterium | reverse complement strand
AGAGCGGACATCATGCCATGCAATAGCAGCGAGCAGGCCTAATGATTCCCTACCAGACTCTGCCTTAAGAAATGTCTGCTTTAGAATTTCAGCATAGTTTTGCGCCGCTGCCTGAAATAATTCCCAGTCTTTCGAATTTCTCCAAGTCGATATTCTATGATCCTCTTGAAGATGTTCCTGAACGTATTTTATTCGCTTGGAAAGTAATTGCTCAAGGTTAGGGGTTTGTAAGTGAAAGACCGTATCATTAGCGCGGACATCTAAAAAACCGCTTTCGCGCCCGCGGAAGAAAGTTGCTTCACGCATTGTGATAATGACAGTTGCTCCAGTAATTCGAGCTAGCTTGTGTGCAAAACTGTAAGCATGTCTTTGATAGTTTTCCGAGGCTCTGTCCACATTGTCTAAAATAACTGCAATGCCCTTTCTTTTCTGCATATAAAACCGCCAGCATCTCGAAAAGAATTCTTCCGGATCATTTGATAACCTCTCTAGAAGATTTGCTTCCTGACGTTCAAGCTCTCGTATATCGTGCTTAAAGACCTCTTCGTGTGGCCCTCTCTTTAATTCTGATAATTCCTTTCCAAAAATCTTGCGGAGCAGCTCGCTGTGATAAGATTCTGGCTCTTGTTTGCGCCACTCTTGGGACAGATACTTCCATAGAGTTGGAACTATGTCTGTTTCATTATCCATTACTTCATCAATGAGATCGATTACTAAGCAGATGAGATTGCGTTCCTGTCTGGCTTCTATAACACCCTTTGTAACAAAGGTGGATTTTCCACAGCCAACAGAACCCGTGACAAGTATTACTCGTCCTTTTTGATCGCCGGATTCTAAAGGAAGTATTCGATCACGATCTTCTGGTGAAATATCCTGAACATGTGTAAGAAAGCTAGGTGCTGTGTCTTTTAATGCACGTCGCAGCTCACCTTGATATTGATCTAGTCTTGCGCTAGTTACGAAGCATAATTCCAACATTTTCCGACGACCTTGATCTATAATGTCGTCAAAGAAATGATGATAAAAATCTCCCAGGTTCCGATCATCTCTAGTCTTTCGCCAGTGCAGATCGCCTAACTGGGTACGGGGTTCTTCGTTGAAATCAGATTCTTTTGAGTTTAGCTGGGCAAATTGGTCTTCTAAAACACCATCCAGCACAAAGTTCTTTGACAGCAATTCCCAAAACATATCTAAATTGAATTCATCCGATAAAATGTTTCCAAAATAAAATCCATTAAGATCATCAGGATCTTGTACACCGCCAGGGAATGGTATTACTTGAATTAATAACCACTCGGCACCGTTAGTTAAGGCAACAAAAGGGACATCTAGCTGTAAGGCATAATTTGTTGCTTGGTCAAGAACTTCGGTAAGTGCTTGGCCGTATGCTTTCCGAAAGTACCGCAACGGATAAGTGGCTTTTTTCATTTTGGTGCTAGGATTTCGAAATGTGTGGCTTACTCGCTTAGCCTCTATAACCAATCGGGGAATTCCATCTGTGCTTAATAAGTAATCAATAAAACCTTTTTTCGTGCTTGTTTCAGGGTTAAAGTCATCATCTAGCCAACCTAGTGCACGAAGGACGGTGTCAATCAATAGGATACGAGTCTTGGCTTCATTCGTATCATGTAATTTTGAGGCTTTATCACCATACTTCTTTCGAAGATCTTCGACGACAGCGAGGAGATTTTCACGTGAAGCGTTGCTTGGCTCTATTGTGCTTTTCATTGTGGCGTCCTTCCTGAAGAGATAGGACAATCTTTGTTCGTAGAAACGCTATATAGAACTTATTGCGATTATAGCATGACCAATCTTTTCCCTTGTCTCCTCACCCCATTCTGTACTATACTTGCACCATCGAACCGATCGCAACCCGGCGACCAACCACTAACTGAACATCCCTGCGCACTCTGCCATGGAACCTGATCAGCCCGCGTACATAGCGGATCGATCTGCCGGAATCATACCTCACCCTGCCGTAACCGCTCCTCGCCCTGATAAGATAAACGTCCATCTTGCTAACAGCGCTTCTCAGTCTGTCGTTAACCCTTCCTGGCCTGATAACACTCATACCGATGATCAGAATATCGTTCCCCGGCTTGCGGTTAGCGTTTCTCGCTCTGGTAACGCTCATGACCATTATTGGAATATCGCTCCCCGGCCTGCTGCACTTACCGCACCAGACGCAACAGCATCCAACTGACTGCTAAATGCTAACTACTGACTACTAAATGCTAATTGCCAAGTTCTAATTGCAACAGCGGCACCACCCTGCGCCCTGTTGACACTATCTTCCTATAAGGAACGGAATGTCCAAGTCAGAGAGCTATCTCGAAAAAGTTGTCGTCGCTGTGAATGCTGCTGGCGAACCGGCCATTAGCGCCGCCCTGGCCGATCGCTGTGGTTACGCTGCCGCCGATTATGCCGCCATCACTGCGAAGATCGAACCTGCGCGGGTGGCGATGCGCCAGATGGACGCCGCTCAGAGCGCACTCGATCAAGCCACCGCCACCTTCACGGCTTGCTTCACGACCCTCAAGAAAGACACCTCTTCCCTGCGCCGGGTCATGAACAATAACCTTCCCAAGAAAAGCCCGCTCTTCAAGAAACTGGGATTCGACGTCACCCAGCCCAAAGGGCAGGAAGCGTTGCTGGCTTATGGCGAAAATGCCTTTACGCAGGGCCGCGATTTGCTGCCCACGGAAAGCGCCATCCTCACGCAGCGCAAATGGGATACGGCGCGTTTCACAGCGGCACTGGAAAACGTCGTCGCTGCGCGCGCGGCCAATCAAAAACAGGAAGCGGCCAAAGGCGCATCCATCGCGGCCACGGCCTGCTTTTATGATGCCATCGATGCCCTTGATGAACTCTATCGCCCCCCTGGTCAAG
>JAUQXC010000101.1 GCA_030834825.1 Thermoflexales bacterium | reverse complement strand
GCCAAGTCATGGAACGAATTGTCGATCGGGAAAGTGTTGAGTTAGGCATGCTGCCTCCCTTCATCAGCAACTGAGTTACGCTCAGTATATGGCAAGTAACGCCGAACTCGCAGTGTCGAAGATCACAATCTCCTTGTGCAGTGCAGTACGGGGAACGTTGAGGCTTTACGCTGATCTGACTCGACTTTAACTGAGCGAGGGCCAACCAAGACCCAAGCAAGCAGCGCTGTGCGATAAGACACAGCGTCTGCGTGTCCAGCGCGATAGATCGCGGCCGCGTCTTGATTTATGCTAAAGGCACGATCAAGTGATGGAGGATTCGCGATGGGCCTTCTACGCAAAGTGTTCAACCGGGAAAGTAAACTCAGCGAGAAAGATACGATCATTGCCCATGTGGTGGCGACGCATGCCGCCTGGTATCCCGCACACAATGCAGGTCGTCAGCCGCCCGAAGCAGCGCTCACAGCCTGGATTCGCAAACTTGCTATCAGTGGTCTGGATGAAAGCGAATTGATCTTACTCGTCGCCGACCACAAGGCACGCAACAACCTACTGGGCAAGACCTGGCCTTAATGCACCCTCAACCCCAAGCGGCAGTGGTTCGGACTGATCATCAGTGGTTTTCTTATCGCGAATTTTGGTTGTGGAAGTATCGCGCTGCTCACTTCATCTGCGCTGGTGTTTGCCGCCGTAGTCAATGACATTGTCGATCATATGGCGCAAGTGCAGCAACCTGCCTAGCCGTGGGACGTGGAGTGTCTTTTCACGCTGCTGACTGAACTTTCGTCAACTGCTACTGAGAGGGCACCCGAAGCATATGACTCACAGCTGTGAACCCATGAAATCACAGGAGGATAAGATGGACGCTTTCGGTCAAGCGGATGCTATGGTGCAGGGTTGTAGTGGAATATTCGGCATAGTTGCAGTTGCCTTTCTTGTGTACTTCTCCTTTTTCCGAAACAAGAAAGGGAAGAAATAATGTCTGATCGCGCACACTTTGCAGATAAGCCATGTACTACTGGAAGGCCAGAAAATGATCAATTGGAGAATAGCTCATGACCGTATGTGACGTATGCAGTCAAAGTCTCAACTTCTCAGAAGGTTATGCGCTGACCACGCGGCAAGTGACCACCGATGAAGCATACTGGTCGTATATGCTGGAGCATAACCGCTTCGACGATGAGCTGCTGGCGATGTACGTTCAACAGCAAGCAATGCAGACATCCGGTTGGTTGATCTGTGAAACGTGCAGCCGCCTGTTTACCTTCAACCGGTCGGTGGCTAAAGATTATGCGCAACGCCAGGCTAACCCGCCGGAGAGCGGATCAGTCAACCCGCAGGATGTCGCACTCGCCGCAGCTCGCGCCTGGAAACGTAAATATGGCAGTTTCCCCTCGTGGGTAAGGTAACAAGATGTCTAATCCTGCCAAATCATCCGTTGCTGTTCCATACACCATGACCAAAGACAACAAATTGGTCATGTCTCCGCTCAACTGGCCAACGCAGTGTGTCTGCTGCGGAGACCACAGTCCCACCACCGTCAGCCTGCAGCATACGGCGCGCTTCTCCTCGCAGACCACCGTGACCTCTTACTCGCGGACGACGACGCAATCAGGTTACTACCTGGGTTGGCAGATTCCCTGTTGTGATGCGTGCAGGCGGCACTGGCGCAAGGCCGAGCCACAGGTCAGCATTCCCTCGATCTTGCTCCTCATTGGCTTCTTGCTGATGCTGGGCGTGGGCTATGCCCTGTTCGAAGCGGGGCTGAGCGAAAGCCCACTGGCGATCGGCGGCTATGTGGTGTTCCTCGGCCCGCTGGCCTTGGCCGGGTACGGCATTCATCGCTGGTTCATCCAAGCCTGCCTGCGCGCGGCCACACGCTTGCTGACACCGAGTTGCACCGGCACTGGCCTGGGAGTCAAGGTTTCTTCGAACATCAACCACGTCATTTTTGTGTTTACCAGCGAAAGCTATGCGCGAGACTTCGCGGGCCTCAACCATCTACTTGGAGGATAAAACCATGCAGCACCTCTCATCGTCTCAACGACTCGGCATTTTAATATGCAGCACACTCCTCTTGGCGGCCTGCAGCGGAGCGGCAGCGCAACCCGTTTCGGATTCATTGGCGGCCGCCCCGGCTGGCTGCAATGTGGAAGACGGCAAATGGAAAGGCGTCATTAGCTTTAAGGCGTCCAACTGTATCCTCTCGGATCTCGTCCTTTCGCTCTACTCAGGCGACGCCGGCTATGGCTCAGTATACTTTGTATACGTACAGGGCGAGGTGCACGTCGAAAATAATCAGTTCTCTCACGAAGAAGCTTTAAGCGGCGGCACGCTCACCATCAAAGGCGCCTTTACTTCGGCAAATGCCGTGCAGGGAACCTATGCGGTAACGAAAGGCAGCAAGATCGGCGGAGGCACAGCTACCGTCTTAAAGGACATCAACCAGGAGTGGGAGGCGTCTCCCAAGACGGCGGAGGCCGCCGTCGCGATCGTGGCCGACACGCCTGCAGCCCTCACCGTGACTCCTGTACCCACCGTGCTCGTCAAGCCGTCGCCTACGTCAAAGCCCAGCGAAAGTCCAACGCCTCGGCCAACCCCCACACCCGCTTTCCCACCGGGTAGCTGGTCGCAGCTAGCGGACTTGCCGCGTCAAATCAACACGGTGATCGTCGATCCGGCCAACCCGCAAATTTTGTATGCGGGCGCGGGTCAAAACGGTTCGGGCAGCGGCGTTTACAAGAGTGAAGACGCCGGCCTGACCTGGCAGCTCACCTCGACCGGCTTGCCCTCTGAAGATGTGACGGCGTTAGCGATCAGCCAGGCTGAACCGCCGGCGATCTTGGCAATGGTTGGCGTGCGTGGCTACCTCTATGCCAGCACCGACGGCGCACAAAGCTGGAAACGTATCGGAAATACCGAGATATTTGGGGGCTTCGAACGCCGTCTTTACAGCGTGGCAGCGAATACCACTCTGCTGTTTTCGCTCGCCCGGCCGGGTGGGCTGGCTCGCAGCCGAGACGGTGGGCGAACGTGGACGGCGCTGAATCAGGGACTGCCCAAGGATGAGCACGATGTTTTTGTCCTCTCGCTGGCATTCGATCCCAGCGATGCGAATGTGATCTATGCGGGCACAGGCGGTTTTGTAGGTCAGGGACACGGCGTTTATAAATCGACGGACGGCGGCGATAACTGGTCGCCGATCAATCGCGGCATGATCGATTACCGCATCACGGCGATCGCCGTCGATCCAACGAATCCACAGACCATTTATGCCGGCAGCGACGCCGGCGAGCTATTCAAGAGCACCGATGCCGGGCAAACCTGGCACGCCCTCACCGAGCAGCTGCCGGTAAGCCAGGAATCCCATGCGGCGATCGAAGAGATCTACCTCGATCCGGCGAGGCCCGACACGCTCTATCTCTTATGCGATCGAGTAGGCATTCTGGCCAGCCATGACGGCGGCCTGAAGTGGAGCGCCTTGGGTATACCGGGACAATCGGAATCGCGATCCTTGACGGCCATGACCATGGTGTTTGGCCCTGCGCCGATCTTGATCTTGGGTCTTGAACGCGAGGGCGGTTGGCGCTATGCGCCCGATTAAGTAAGTGAAAACCGTGCGAGGGTTCAGCCGAATCGCAGACTTGCACCCTCGCACGGGCCGACCCTGCTTGTGGTGTCATCCCCTTAAGCGAGAAGTACTTAACACCGGGAGGCGTAGGATGAAAACTTTGACTCACATCCGCTGGATAGCGATTTTAGGTCTAGCGCTGTTGATCTTCACGTCGGCGGCCGTCGTCTTTGCTCAACACAGGGCGAGCAGCAACACTCCCGCCGATTGGCCACACTTTGGCTACGATGGCGCTTTCACTGCCTGCAACGCATTAGAGAGCACACTCGCCGTCACCAACGTTGCCACGCTGGAAAGGAAATGGGGCGTCGGCTGCGATGACGGCTATTTCAGCGTCATCTCGCGCTCGCCCACCATCTATGATGGCAAGCTGTACACCTCGGGTGCGGGCAGCAAACTAACCGCCTACCACGCGCGCACGGGTCAGAAATTGTGGCAGTTTGGCGCGGGAAATGCGGGTTGGGCGCCACAGCCGGTCGTGTCAGCCGATGGCATTGCCTTCTACATGGAGGGTTCTTATCCCACGCAGCTGTATGCTGTGAATGCGAATACAGGGTCAAAGCTATGGGAGGCGCCGCTCGCCTTCGATTTGGGTTTTAATGATACCGCCCAGGTGACGGTTGACGAAGCACAAGGCCTGGTCTACCTGATCGAAGATCCATTCGCGGGTGGCGGTAAGTTGTATGCGTTAAGCAAGCAAACGGGAGCAGTCGTGTGGCACCTGAGCAAAACGACGCCGGGCGGCACCGAATTCCAGGGTGATTACGCGCTGTTAGCTGGCGGAAAAATCTACGCACCCGGCGATGCGCCTCTATCAGTCTACCCCTTTCACGGCGAACATATGCTCAAGGTCGATACGACCACGCACAACATCGAAACCACTTACGACCGGCCCGTCCCTGAAAACTACTACGACATCCATGAGTACACGCTCTGCAACGATAATTTGGTCGTGACTTTCGATTATCAGTATGAGCCTATCAAACAGCTAGTGGCCTACAACCCTATCTCGCCGACGATTGCGTGGCAAAAACCATTTTCAGAAACGACCGGGACCATTGCCTGCAATCCAGCGCTGAATCGTATCTACGTACCCACCGATCCCTACTTGTATGCCCTCGACGCAACGACGGGCACCGAGATTTGGAAGTATCAGGGCTACGGCGCCATCTACAATCCCTCGGTCGCCAATGGCGTGATCTATTTTCTGTCGGACACCAACATGTACGCCATCGACGAGATCAGCCACACGCAGTTGTTGCATTACCCGCTGGGTTACGAGGCCTATGAGACGACTCAAGTCGCCATTGCCAATGGCATGGCCTACTTCTCAGGGAACGGCGGCACCTGCGATCTCTTTGCGCTGGGCCTGCCCGGCCCCAAGGTCTACCTGCCGAGCGTGATGCGCTAGACCATGCTCCTGAGTGATCCGCCCGACGCGGAGTCTAATCGCCGTGTTTAAGATGGTATGAGGCTTGACTCAACACCGCGATAATTGACCGGTTAAAAGACCATGACCCAAAGAATGTTTACCCTCCTAATCTTCATAACAGCGGTGACCGTGCTGTTCGTCAGAGCGGTTGATGCCCAACACATTCTGCCCACGAACGGAACTGCGCCAGTGTCGGTCGAGAGCGGACTTCCCCTCGGCTTAGAGCATCCTTCTTTTCGAGCACGGCTTTGGCTACCTAAATCGGTTTCTCCCATAGGTGAACATCTGGGAGTCGAAAAGCAATTCGAGGAAACCTCCTACTATCTTAAAGACACGGATTTCATCACCACCGCGATAGGTTGGGCCGTGGGTGAACCGCACTGGAATCAAGCGACGAAGAGCTACACCGGTACCATCCTCCAAACAGCCGATAGCGGTGAAACCTGGATTACTCAAACCGTCCCGACCAGCGAAATCCTCCGCGGTGTTGATTTTGTTAGCCTCATGAAAGGTTGGGTAGTAGGAGCCGACGGCACTCTTCTGCACACGGAGGATGGCGGTATTCACTGGACCCCCCAATCCATCGCGACAACCGACGAGCTGCGCGGTGTCGTCTTTGCAGATGAAAACACAGGCTGGGTCACGAGCGTCCAGTATGGGGCTTGGGGCGATCCCGATAACTGGAAAGCCAGTATCTGGCAGACCACCAATGGCGGAGTTACCTGGATCACGCAAACGATACCGATTAGCGCCAGCATTCTGAACCGGATCGATTTCGTGGATGCCCAACACGGTTGGACTGTGGGTGTCAAGTATCTGGGCAATGATACCTCCGGCGATTCTATACACCGCGCGGTTGTCTACCATACCGCTGACGGCGGTCAAACCTGGCAGGAACAGCGGCTTGGCCTGGAAGATTACCGCATCACCTTGACGGGAGTGGACTGCGTCGATGCACAGAACGGTTGGGTGGTGGGATTCCATCATGTCTTTGCCGCACACGAGGGCGTCATTTTCCACACCACCGATGGAGGGGTGACCTGGGAACGTCAGGCCCCGTACAAGAACTTTTGGGACGTGCAGTTCATTGATCAGAATCGAGGATATGCGGTCGGCTTCGACTACATCGGTGCAGCCGGATCACCCGTCTATCGCACCCTAGATGGCGGCGCTCACTGGTATCGCATGGACATGTCCCATAACGATCTAGAAGGGCTGTACGGAGTCATCGTCAAAGAAAATCTTGTGCTGGCGCTGGGCGATTACAGCTACGTGGTCCGCGAGACCGATCCATGGGCGCCTTGCGGGGAGGATTGCACTTCGCTCTTTACGCAGAAATATGTCAGCACGCATTACACCTTACGAGATGTTTTTTTCGTTGACGAGAACACCGGTTGGGCAGTTGGCTCGCGCAGCTTCGTTCCGCAAATTTGGGGGCAGGTAATCTTGCAAACCCGGGATGGTGGTCAGACCTGGTCGGAGCAGTATACGGATCCTCCATCGTCGTTCGATACTCTTTTTGACTACTTATCCCTCCGCAGTGTCTTTTTTGTGGATGCGCAGCACGGTTGGGCTGTCGGGGATTCAAAAATGGTTTATGGCAGCGGTTGGGAGTACCACAATGCTCTTCTCTATACCAGCGATGGCGGGACGCACTGGATCGAACAAGGTCGAGAGCTGTATCCCAAAGATTGGTACATCGGCGAGATCGAGATCCAGCTGCTGGATGTGCAATTCCTGGATTCGCTGAACGGCTGGGCGCTAGCCTCGAACCCCTGCGCGAACAACAGTAATGCCTGCCTGGCACACACCACCGATGGCGGAACAACCTGGAGCTGGGTCAATACCAGCCTCGCTGGGAGTGATCTGGCCTTTGGCGGCAGGTTATTCTTCAATGACGCCTCGCGCGGTTGGGCGGTTGGTGGTCTAGAAAATGTGTATCACACCGCCGACGGTGGTACCAGCTGGAACAGACAAGATCCGCCTACCGCTTCCAGTCGCCTGCATGATGTGGCCTTCGTTAACAATCAGGAGGGGTGGATTGCCGGTGAGGCTTTTTACCACACTACCAATGGCGGTGCCAGCTGGGCTGCTGTGGAGATGAACTTAAGCGGCGATCTCAATGCGGTGCAGTTCATCGATGATCAGCACGGCTTTACGGCCGGGGACGGGGGCAACATTCTCTATACGGTAAACGGCGGGCAAAGCTGGCTCCGCGTGCCCAACACGGTTTCACCCATCTCGCTCAACGGACTCCATTTCCGCACTTCTCAAAAAGGCTGGCTGGTCGGCGAGTATGGCACCATCCTGGCGACTGTGTCTCTCCCTTATTGGGCGCTTTACCTACCGATTGTTACACACTAGGCGAACGTCGTGGAAAAGACAGCTCGCTGGAATCCAAACTTATTTGTTTCAGGAGGCAGCATGTCCACTTCATCCGAAACAACGACGCTCGATTCGCCCGCTGCTCAACCGTCAACGACTCCACCCGCTGCTCTCGGCACCTCGGGCAAAGCCGGCCTGGGTGGTTGCCTGCTTTACCCGCTCTTCTTCTTGATCGTGCAGCCCATCGCGTTCATCGCGATGCTGGCGAATCCACGCGGCAGCACGTACTATGTGCCGCCCGGATATTCGGTGAGTTATCGCATCTTCTGGCCCAACCTGATTCTGGATCTGGTCCTCGTCAGTGCAGTGTCGCTGCTGCTGGTCATGTTCCTGCGCAAGAAGAAGTTCTTGCCTTCACTCTTCAGTGGGACCCTGTTGATCCTGTACACGGGTACGACCGTCGCGGCCATCCTCATACAGCGGCCGGCCGGTGCAGGCGATCCGATCCACACGGTGCTGGTGTTATTCGCGCAGTGCTTGATCCTCGTCCCGTATTTTGTGCTGTCCGATCGGGTGAAGAACACCTTCGTGGAGGAAATCAATCCGTCGTCGCGGCTGGAGCGCACCCTGGCGCGCTTGAACCATCCCTTCGATCGCTTGTATAGCTGGCTCGGTCAACATCGACGGACGGTGACCTTGGTGGTGTTGGGCTATTTGATCGTCGTGCTCATGCTTGGCCTAGCTCTTGATTCGGTGCTGAAATAAGCTAACCCACTAGAGAAACCATGATCAAAAGAACGCTGATTCTATCCAGCCTTATACTGGCCTTGCCGGTGTTGCTAGTCCGGCTTGTGGTGGCTCAAACACCGCCGCCGATCGAAACGATCATCCCGCGCGATCAGGATCGTTCCGCGGCCAGCCAAGCGGCGGCCACGCTGTTGAACCATACCGCGGAGATTACTTTCACTCCGGCGGTTACCGTCTATTTGCCTACAATTTTCCAAAACTATACGAGCTGCACCACTATCCCCGCGCTGCTCAGCCCTGCCACTGGCACCACCTTGAATACGCTCGTTCCCCTGTTTCGCTGGGACAGCGGCAACGATCCTGGTGCGACCGAGTTTAGATACGAGACATCAAAGGACGTCACCTTTGATACCACATATGGATTCCGCTCACGCTATGACGCTCAGGGCATCCATGAGTATCGGTTCAGTGAGAATTTCGATCCGGGTACGACTTACTACTGGCGCGCCTATCTGATGTGCGGCGAAGCGCCAGGTCCTTATACTGCTGTCTGGACTTTCACCACCGGTTCAGGTGGAACCCTGCCGCCCGGCCCGAATCTGGTGTCGCCTGCCAACGGAACGCTAGTGGCAGGCACGAGTGTAACGCTGCGCTGGTCGCCTTTGGCAGAAGCCGTGGAGTATACCGTGTATCGAAAAAAAGCCGGCTCGAGCACCATCTTTTGGAAAGTGAATAATACCGAATTCACACTGTCGGGACTCAGCCCCAACACCCCATACGAATGGTGGATCAAGGCCCGCAATGAGTATGCCTGGGGGGCAGAGTCACCGCATTGGTTCTTCACCACCGGGCCGAGCGGCTCAGTCATCATCTCGATCGATACAGCGCCCCGATCTTGTCGATCGCAACGTCACGCTATCTCCACGCAAGACTGTCTATTGGAGGAAACAACGCGTTGACCGGGCCAGGCCGCTCGATCCCCCTCTGGGATTGAAACGACACAGGCCATCCGTGACTGAACGAGGTAGAGCGCCATGACCCTTTTCGTTTGGCTGGTGATCGGGCACTTGATGGGCGATTGGATTTTGCAGAACGATTGGATGGCGAAGGGCAAACAACACAGCTGGCTCAACCGCGCCGGTCTCACTCACTTCAGCATTTACACGGCAGCCATCTTAGCCGCATTAGGGCTGGCGGGCTGGCGCGGAGAATCGCCGGCCCAGCTGCTGGCGATCGGCGCTAGTCTCTTTATCACGCATTGGCTGATCGACGCCGGGCGTCTGGCCGAGCGGTGGGTACGGTTCTATGGACAGAGCAACGTCGAGGCGGTGCGCTTGATGGTGGATCAGACTTTGCATCTGCTGGTTTTAGTGGGAGTGGCCAGCCTGGGCTGAGGGATCAGGAAAGCCGCTACCACTTCGCGTCGGGTCGGTTGGCCTCAATGCGGCTGTCACGCTCTTGAATCACGCGCGGCAAGTCCAGGAGGATGAGCTTGCCGGCGCGATATTCGATCAAGCCGCGCCGCTGCCAATCTTGCAAAATGCGGTTCACCCACTCGCGCCGCGCGCCAACCAACGAAGCCAAGTCTGCTTGGTTCAAGGCCAGATCGATCTCGTAACGTTTGCCCGCTTCCTGCTCACGGCCGAACTGCTGATTGTACGACAACAAGATATGCAGCAGGCGACCCGCGGCATCATATTGCGCGATCGTTTCGGCATATTCCGCCGTCCAACGCAGCTTGCCCGCCAACAAGCGCGCCAGGCTGATGGCCAACTCCGGCATTTCACGCATGCGTTGCACGAGCAGGTCACCGGGCAATTCCAGCAAAGCGCAGCGCCCGATCGCCTTCGCTGAGGCTGAACGCGCCTGCCGATCAAGCGCAGCGAGCTCACCGATGATATCACCCGCGATAAAGATTCGAATTGAAGTTTCATCGCCGGCCGGGCTGAGTTTGAAGATACGGACCTTGCCCTCCAGGATGACGTACATCTCGTGACCCCAATCGTCCTGGCGAAAAATAGTGGCATCTTTCTCGTAGGTGCGCAACCGAAAATCGTGGGCGACCACACTCAGTTGGCTGTCTGTGAGATCGGCGAAGAGGGGAACGCGCTTTAAAGCGGCGACATGACGGGCTTGCACGTCGCTGGCAGGCTTGCTCATGTTACTCCACCTGATCGGGATAGCACCCGGCTCCCCTTGCAGGTCATGAATCACGCCGCGTGCTTGCATTGGCCGTTATTATAACTCCGATTTGATAACTACCCGGCGTGCCCCACAAGTTGAATGCAACCACAAGAGCTGATGACGCCTATATTCGCAGCTGGTTATATAGCTATAGAAGACCTGTGGCGAGCCATGGTCGGAGTGGGGTACAATATAACCGTTGACCGCCCGCCGCATCTGTGATATCCCAATCAGCAGCGGCCCAACCAGCGTGCTTATCGCTTGCAATCCTGTCATTCCTCACGAGCAGACCAGTGCCCGTACCGCTATGTTATCTGATCGTAGATCTCATTTCTCGCAGTCACAGCCGAAAGGACACGCCATGATTCTCAGGACTTTAATTCGATTGTCTCTTGCGCTGGCCGTCGTGATCACAACGCTAGTTGCGATTGGGTTGGTACTCGCTCAATCGCCGTTAGCGCCTACCGACGCGTACACTTATCCAGGCTCCGCACCGTGCGAGACGACCCTGCAAGCCTGCATTGATGGGCTGCAGGACGGTGATGTCATTCATATTTTACCGGGCGAGTATACGGCCAGTCTGACACTCAATAAAGCCGTTAGCCTGATCGGATCTCATCCGCTGACGCCTACGGTTTTGCGCGCGCCGATCGGCCAACGCGTGTTGAGCATCACCGGCGCGACCATCAACAATTCCGTCGTCATCTCCGGTTTGCAAATCACGGGTGGCGACGTATCCGCTGGCGGTGGTGGCATCCTGATCTCCGACGGAGCCTGGCCGACTTTGAATAACGTGACGATTTCCGGGAATCGAGCAAACAACGGCGGCGGTATCTACATCAACCAGACCGGTCAGGCCGCAGGGCCGGTCATGATCGTTCATAGCCAGATCGTGAACAACCATGCGGTCGACAGCGGGGGCGGCTTGTACCTAAGCTTGGGCCAGGTGCTGCTCGCTGGAAGAGGCAGCATCGCCGACAACACCGCAGTGAATTTGGGCGGCGGCGTGTATATCGATCGCGGGACCTTCACGCTACAGAACGGGCAGATCGACGGCAATCGCGCGGTTACGGCCAACGGCGGCGGGCTATATCTGAATAATCCCACGGCGATCTATACTCAGATCACGGGCACGCTCGCGCATAACATGGCGGCCGGTTCCGGCGGCGGCCTGTACGCGGTGAACAACACGGTGCAGTTGTACGGCGGCGTTGTTTTCAGCAACACGGCGAGCGGCAACGGCGGCGGCCTCTATCTCGATAAGGGCAGCCTCACATTAAATGGTCCGGTCGGGGTTGTTGACAACCATGCTCAGGATGGCGGTGGCCTGTATCTGAACACGGGCACAGCGCAACTGGCCGGCGGACAGCTAGTTGGCAATGGAGCCAGTGGCAACGGTGGCGGGCTGTATGCGGGCAACACAATTACAATCAGCGCTACCCGGTTCCTGGCGAACTCGGCCGGGAATACCGGCGGTGGCCTGTACGCAGCGGGGAGTGGTGAGGCGAGCCTCGCCAACTCGCTATTTGCGCGGAACAACGCCGGCCAGGCAGCAGCCGGCCTGTCACTGAATTCGTCTGGGACAGCGACGCTGCGGCATTTGACCGTAGTCGATCCGGGCAGCAATGCCTTCGAGGCGATTGTGGTCACGGGCGGTACAGCGGATATCAAAAACACCAGCATGACCAGCCACACCATCGGTCTCAGCCGCACGGCGGGAACGCTGACCGCCGACTACAACCTCTACTTCGGGAATGTCGTCACTCAGAGCGGCGCCATCCTGCCTGGCAGCCACGACGTCGTCGGCTTCGATCCATTGTTCGTCGATCCGGCAGCGGGCAGCGATAACTATCGTCTCCAGCTGTTCTCGCCCGCCGTGGATGCGGGCGTCGATGCGGGCATCTACACCGATCTCGGCGGCCAACCACGCCCGATCGGACACGGCTTCGACATCGGCGCCTTCGAATTACAGGCCGATGTGGTCAACATCGGTCCTACGGTAGGCGGAACGTTAAATTACACCAGCACCACCGGTACCACCACCACGGTGATCTTGCCGCCCGGGTTGGTGTCTACCCCAACGCTGATCGTCTTCAATAACGTGAGCACTGAAACAACGACTATCCCGCCACTGCCTCCGGGTCTGGCCTTAAGCGGCGATGTATTCGAGCTCAATGCCTTCGTGAACAACACTCAGGTGCAGGACATCACCTTCACGCTCCCGGTCACGATCATCTTCCGTGACGCAGAGGCAGGCGGGACTGCCCTGTTGAACAGCACGTTGAAGCTGTACCGTTACGAACATCCACCCTATGGAGACGACTGGTGCGCAGTCGGCGAATGCCGATCAGGTGAAGCGCAGTGGCTGGATATTCACAATCGGACTTTGACGGCAAACGTGCTGGGGTTTAGCCGGTTTGGACACTTTGGGGCAAATTCCCAGCATGCTGTCTTCCTGCCTCTGATCTCTCAAGGTCACTGAAGAAACTGCCAAATCGGCGTGAACCTAGCGGGGGGCCATGTCATGCGCCAGCTGCTCAAGTGCGGCTGACACTTTGGCCTGTTCCTGGGGAAGTTGAAGTCGTTCGAATAACAGCTGCGCTTCCTGCAGACTTTGCTGGGCCTGAGTTTTCTGTTCCAATTCTTTCAGGGCTTGGGCGTAATCGCACAGCGCGAGCGCCAAATCAAACTCGCGGTTCAACTCGCGCAGAATTTGAGTGCTATGCTCCAGATAAGCAACGGCCGCACTTGGAGTACGCAGCTGGAGATAGGTCTTGCCCAACACTCGGTCAATGATGGCCTGTTCTTTGCGATCGCCAATCTGTTGCGCATGTTCCAGGGCATCTTTGCAAATCATTACGGCGCGCTCTGGTTCATCGATCTCAAGGTAACACTCCGCTAACTGGCGATAACATTCTGCTTCTGCCTGATGCGCGCCGATTTGCTGGGACAGGGTCAGCCCTTTTTCCAAATGGATAATGGCTTGTGGCACCTCCCCCTGGGCGCGATAGACTTCCCCTAGATTGATGTGGCAGTCGGCAATTCCCAGGCTGTCGCCCAAAACTTCTTTCATGCTCAAACTTTGCTGATAGTGCTCAATAGCGCGTCCATAATCGGCGCGGGCATAGGCGACAATGCCCAAGTTCTGGTAAGCCGTCGCTTCTCCCCACACATCCCCCAGACGTTGCATGGTTTCGAGTGTCCGCTTGAAGTAAGAAGCAGAAAGTTCCAGATCGGTCTGATAGTAAATGATTGCCAGGTTGCCGTAGGCACGAGCGGCCCCATGCTCGTCGCCAATCCGTTCCAAAATCAACAAGCTACGCTCGTAGTGCGCAATCGCGCGATCTGGTTGACTGCATTGTTCATAGGCATTGCCCAGCTCATTATGGGCCTGCGCAGTCTCTTGATAATGGACGGTATCGTCGACAATCGCCAGCGCCTGTTCGCCAGCGACGATGGCCTGCTCGAATTGTCCCTGTTGATGATGGATCCGGCACTGCAGGGTCAACAAGCGCGCCGTCTCCACGGTCTGGGTGCCGGCGGGTGCCAGGCGGGCCAGGCCCAGTGACACGTTGGTCAATGCCTGCTCGTATTCGCCGCGTTTCTCGTACACAGTGCCCATCTGCCAGTGCACATCCGCCACCTGCGTTGCTTCAGCGGAAAACGGCAACGCGCGCGTGAACTGCGCCAGCGCTTCAGCATACTCCCCCGTGTGATACCTGACCTTGCCCAGCCCCTCGGCGATGGCGGCCTTGTCGCGCGGCGTGCCGAATTGTTCGGCCAGCCCCTCAGCTTGCCGATAGAAACTGATGGCTTCTTTGTTGGCGTAAGCCGATCGGGCCTTGTGGCCGGCCTGGATTAAATAGGACAAAGCAGCCGCGCGATCGTCCGAGAGACTATAGTGATGCGCCAGCACCTCATAGACTTCTTCGCGTTCGTCTTCGCTATGGCTCTCTTCGATCTGCCGGCCAACCAGGCGGTGGTACACCCGCCGATCGCGGACGGGCAAGCTCTCGTAAGCCACATCCCGCAGCATCGCCTGCACAAAGCCATACTCCAGTTCCGGCGTCCGCTGCTGTTCGTGGATCAATCCGGCACGTTGCAATGCGGCCAGGCTGATGTCGAGCTGCGCCGCCAGACCGGCGGCATGGGCCAGGCCATTCAAGGTGAGATAGCTGAACGTGCGTCCCAGGACAGAAGCCAGTTGCAGTGTGCGTCGCGCTTCACCCAACAACCGATCGATGCGCGCCATGATGACGCCCTGCAGCGTATCCGGCACCGCTTCCACATTGATCTCGCCGGTCAGCTGCCAGCGTTGATCGGCTCGGACAATCGCCCCACCGTCAATCAACGTGCGGATGATCTCTTCAATGTAGAACGGGTTGCCTTCGGCCCGGCCGATCTGCTGTGCCAGTACAGGCGGTAGCGCGTCCAGTTCCAACAAGTGACAGACCAGCCGTTGATCCTCACCGGCGGATACGTTAAGCGGGTGGAGAAAAATCTCGGCAGAGTGTCGCGGATAGTTGCGCACCGCCGTCTGACCGAGCGCCCAGATGCCTTGCGTTCGTTCGGGACGATAGAGCAGACAGATCAATATTGGCACGCGCTCGACACTGACCAGCACGCGTTCGAGCAGCGACAACGAAGCAGAGTCAGCCAAATGCAGATCGTCCAAGATCAACAGCAAAGGCTGTTGCCGGGCGAGCTGCTCGAGCAACACCGCTACGGCACGAATCACCTGCCGCTGCAAGGCTGCGCCCTCCAAATAAGCCACCCGTTCGGCCAACGTCTCACTCACCGGCAAATTCAGGAAGTGCGCCAGATAAGGCAGGACATCTTCGGCAATTTCGGCCAGCAGCAATTCGTCAACCCGCTGGCGCAACTTGGTCCAGGCTTCGAGCTCGCCATCACTGGCGACGATGCCCAGTGCGTCGTGCACGATTTCGGTAAAGGCCGAGTAGCTGACGTTCTGCTGGTAGGACAGGCAATGGCTCTCCAGACACAACCAACCGGCCGTAGCAACTTCACGCCGCAGTTCGTCGATCAAACGGCTCTTGCCCAGACCGGCTTCGCCGACGACGGACAAGATGCTGCCACGGCCACTCTGCGCGTTTTCAGCCAGGATACGCACGGTTTGTCGTTCGGCGTCACGCCCGACCAGGGGCGCATGCAGTCCGCGAATGCCGCGAACGGGCTCCGGCTGGGCGCGCCGTCCCACGATCGAAAAAACTGAAACCGGTTGGACATTGCCTTTCACTTTGATCTCGCCGCGATCAGCGATCTCAAAAAAGGGACTGACCTTGCGGCGAATCGCGCTGGACAGCAGCAGCTCGCCATCGGCTGCCGCCTCCATGAGACGGGCGGCCAGATTGACCACGCTCCCCATCACGGTGTACTCGCGCCGCTCACTCGATCCCACGTGGCCGGCATACACCACGCCGCTGCTGACGCCGATGCGCGGTGCGTTCACCGCCAGCTCAAAGTTTTTCTCGGCGGCCTGCAGCTCGAGTGCAGCGCGCACGGTGCGCTCGGCATCGTCCTCGTGCGCCACGGGCGTGCCAAACAGCGCCATCAGGACATCGCCGCGCTCGCACAGATCGATCTTGTTGATGACGCCAGCGTAGCGTGCGATGATGGACTGCAGGTTGACGAAGTAACGATTGAACTCCAGAGCGATCTCAGCAGCGCGGTCCGGCCCCCAACGCTCGATCAGCTCACTCGCCCCCACGAAGTTGGCGAACAGTACGCCCGTCAATCGATGTTCACCGCCAACCAGCTGGTGCGCCGGGTCAGGAAGCAAGCGGGGCAGCAGGCCAGCCGGTAGATAAGGCGTCAAACGATCAAGTGCGATCAGCGATCGACGCAGGGCTTGTAAGGGAGTTTCCGTTGATTCCTGCGGCAGTGACAGACGTTCTGCGCCGAAGGGCGTCGCGTCCGGCACCGTGACGAGGTTAGCCAATAGAAAATGTTCCGCCGGGCCAGGGCTGAAGCGGAAGGGTGAAGGCGGCCGATCGAGCGCAGTGCGAACCTGCGGGGTCAGGAGAATTTGCCCTGCCTGGGCGAGTAGCTGGGCGCGTACGACCGCATTGACTACCGGACCGGTGACGATGAATTGTCGATCGGTCGCGGTGCCCAGCCGTGCCATGTAGATCGATCCGGCGCTCAGACCAATTTTCATCTGCAGCGGAAAATCGCCCAGACTTGTGGGCACCTGCCTGAAAGCCGACATGGCCTGTTGCATTTTCCAGCTGGTATACAAGGCGCGGGCGCTGCCCGGTAATTCACTGTCGTGGAAAAAGACCAGCAGCCCGTCGCCGCCAAACTCCAACAGATCGCCGCCGTGCTCCAGGATGATCTTGAGCATGACCGCAAAGTGACGATTGACGATCTCGGTGATTTGTTCTGCGCCCTCACGGCCCAGTGTGCTCAAACGCTCGGACATCGCCGTAAAGCCGCTGATGTCAGCCAGCAGCAGGGCGCCCTCCAAAAACTCGCCTGCCGCCAAAGATTGCTCTTCGGCCAGCTGAGCAAGCTCCGTGCGGACCAGCTGGCGCGGCAGGTAGGTGATGACAACGTCGAGCAATTGTGTCAGATGATCCAATGTCGCCGTGACATGGTGTGCCTGCCACGCCGGGGCAGGCGGCAGCGCCTCGTTCTGCAGTGGGGAAAGATAGAGGCGCAGGTGACTGAGATCGGCGATGGTGATCGACTTCGCCGTTGATTCAGGCCCAAGCATTTGCGCGCCACATTTGCCACAGAAGGTAAAGTCAGGGGGGTTGTCGAAGTGGCAGGCGGGACAAATCATATGGGCATTGGATGCAACAGGTGTGAGATGCCATGACTATAAACTGAATCGGTGGAAGCGTCAACCGAGGCCTGCAGGGCCTATCACCTAGAGCAGTTTCCAGATTCATTTACGAACTGGAATTTGCTCTAGACTTACATCTACCCTGATCGTGCCACGTTGGGATGGATCTGATTTGATTTCGCTTTTCTGCAAACTGAACTTTTTCACCCACTTGGGAGACTATAAGTCAAACATATTTTTTGCCGATGAAAGGACTCACCGATGAAACAATTATGGCTATCGCTTCTATTAAGCACAGCACTTCTGCTGACGGCTCTGTGGCAGCCCGCGGTCCCTATCGTCCACGCCGTTCCCGAAAACAACTCTTACCAGACCCTGCCGCTGCAACAAGGCTGGGACAATACCTTACTGATCACGGTTAACGATCAATGGGGCGGTGTGCCGGGCATCATAGGTTATCGCGGCGATGATTTGACTACGGCGACGGGCGTCGATCCGCAGACGATCCTGAGCGATGGCACATCTACGCCAATAGATGTCGTCGCCAATCAAATCGATCCTAACACACTGACCGACGACGGCTTGGCCGAATTTAACATTCCCAACTCAGTCGTCGCTATGCAGAGTTCTGACATCGCCGATGCCCCCTTTCTACTGCTGCACGTGAACACCACAAGCTACACCAATATCCGCGTTCGTTATACCCTGCGCGACATTGACGGTTCAGCGGACAACGCCATTCAACCTATAGCGCTGCAATACCGCGTTGGTGCTTTTGGCGACTTCACCAACGTTCCCGCCGCTTTTGTCGCAGATGCCACCACCGGCCCCAATCTGGCAACCCAAACGACATATGTGGATGTGACTCTGCCAGCCGTAGTTGATAATCAAGCCCAGGTGCAATTGCGTGTTCTCACCACCAATGCGGCCGGCGCCGACGAATGGGTAGGCGTCGATTCAATTCAGGTCACTGGCGGCCGGCTGACTTATCACGCCATCACCTTTGACGGCACAGTGAATACCAGCACCGAATGGGATACCACAACCGAAAGACTCGGCACGACATCGACCATGTACTATTACGTGACGTGGGATGACATCTATCTCTATGTGGGCCTGCGCGGCGGGGACACCAACAACGACAAATACAACCTGCTCATCGATACCGATCCCAATGATATCGGCGCAAACAATTCCGGCACCCGGAACGAATACTGCGGCGCAACGTTTGGAGCAGATGGCAAACCAGACTACGCAATTCAAAAATATCCCGGCGGCTATGATCGTTCCCGTGCGGTGAGCGGAAGTTGGAGCAGTTGGTCTCCGTCGGGCGCTACAACTGCTACGAACGCTGTCAACCAAGTCGAGTTTCGTGTGGGTTGGTCTGATCTCGGAATGGTAGGAAACCGGAGCGCGCCCCTTGGCCTGTATTTGTACGCCTGCGACAACGGCAATCGGGTCTGGTCGGCCTGGCCCCCTAGCAACCTGCTGTGGACGGGCAATGCGCAAGAGTTGACCACGCGTACTTACTTCCACACGACTGACAGCGGCCGCAATCCGCGCACC
>JAUQXC010000006.1 GCA_030834825.1 Thermoflexales bacterium | reverse complement strand
GCGCGTGACGGCTTTGGCAGCGTGCCGGAGCCGCCCGGCACCAAGTGGGAGCGCAACCCCGCCGCCGCCGCCGTTTTGGTGGGAACCGCTCACCGGATTGGACCACTGGACCCATCCGTTCGACGATAGGTCTCTTCGTGGGCACTCTGTCAGCCTTTTACAGTGGTAAGGTGGACCTGGTCGTGCAACGCATCACAGAAGTCTTTATGGCCTTTTCCTTCCTGGTGGGGGCGAGGCCATTTGTGTTATACTTGCCGCGCATTCAACACGGGTTGTTACAAATGCAATATGACGCGAATACGATTGCTGGTGATGAGTTGGATTTGTCTGAGCCTGGGAGTGGGTATCTTCCTCTTGGAGTTGCCCGCCCGATCACACGCAGCAGGTGGTGCCCCTCGCGCGTTGGTGGCGGCCGATCAGGCTGTAGTGGTATACGACCACGTGACTACTCTGATGAATATTCAGACTGATCCGACCCCCACACCTTTCTCCAATCCTACGGCGACTCCCTCATCCCAGAGCGGTCATGGTCGCAACATCTTTCACCTATTCTGTATGCCCTGTCACGGTGATCGAGGTCAAGGTCTGACTGAGGAATTTCGCCTGCGTGAATATCCGCCGGAGGACACCAACTGCTGGGAATCAGGCTGTCATGGGGCGAGGCCTTACGAAAATGGTTTCACACTGCCTAAGGCGATACCCGCTTTAATTGGCGCCGATGCGCTCAAGCGCTTCGCTGACGGGCAGATGATGTACGATTACATTCATAAATCCATGCCGTTCAATGCGCCCGGCTCGTTGACGACTGACCAATATCTACAATTGACGGCCTTCTTGCTGGAACAAAACAATCTGCTGGCCGAAGGTTCCCGGCTCGATTTGGCGGTGTTACGCCAAATTGCCGTGCGACCTGCTGCCACACCTATCGTGCCACTACCTCAAACCTCAACCGATAATTCATCCTGGCTGTTGATCGGCGCTGTGATCTTTGGTAGTCTGGTCTTCGTGGCTTATTTGATTAAGCGTTCCCGCTCAGCGGCGGCATCGCGCTAACTTACGGTTGGGGACATGCCCTTCACTGACATTAATGGTGCACACATTTATTATGAGCTCTATGGAACCGATCGGCCCGGTCAGGCTCCGATCTTATTGATCCACGGCTCGACGAGCACGGGCCATACCGATTGGCACGCGATCGCTCCAATGCTGGCCAGCCAATATCGTGTCATCGTGCCTGATTGTCGCGGACATGGACAAAGCAGCAATTCCCAACGGTCGTATTCCTTTAAAGAACTGGCCGCCGACACGGCCGCGTTGATTCGTGCCCTGGGTTATGAACGGGCGCATCTCATCGGGCATAGCAACGGCGGCAACGTCGCGTTGGTCACGCTGCTCGAACACCCCGACGTGGTGCAGACCTGCATCCCGCAAGCAGCCAACGCCTACGTGACGCAATCTCTCGTCGATCGCGAATGGACGCTCTTCGATCCGGAGCGCGTGGCGCGTGAAGCGCCGGAGTGGATGAATCAGATGATCGCGTTGCACGGTCCCACACATGGCCCGGACTACTGGCGCGATCTGCTGCGCTTGACGTTGCACGCGACTGTTGCAGGTCCGAACTATAAGCCCGCCGATCTGGCTCAAGTTCAGCACCCGGTCTTTGTCATTCAAGGCGCTAACGACAAAGCCAATGCTCCCGATCGGCAGGCTGAATTCATCGCGCAGCATATCCCCGACGCCGAATTGTGGGTGCCGCCGGCGGTGGCGCATAACGTGCATCTGGAGATTCCGCTGGAATGGTTGGCGCGCGTCCTCGACTTTTTGGAGCGGCGCGGTGAGGCAGCGAATGATGCCCTATATCGCTTGCGCCGCGCGCACTACGCCGATGCCCGTAGCACCCTCTTCGATGTACGCGCCGCGCCCGCACCTGCGCCGGATGAGGGCATGAAGTTAACGGGTCGGGTTCTCACCCCGGAGCAACATCAAGCGGTGCTGGCGGCATTACCTGCAGAACCCGTGACCGATGAGATCAAAGTCTTGCTCAACGACGAAGCACCGTGGGCGCTGGTGAGACGCGGCGTCTCGGATGTGCGTCGAACCCACGATACCCTGGCCGAACAAACCACGCAAATCTTGCTTGGCGAAACGGTGCGTGTACTGGAGGATCGCGGTTTCTGGTCGCTGGTCCGCGTCGAGCACGATGGCTACATCGGCTGGACCCGTACCCAGGCTTTGCAGCTGCGTGATCGCAAAAGCGTGCGTGCTTATCAAAAGTCGGCGAATGTGTTGGTGAAAGTCGGGCAGGCCCGAGCTTTCGATCGGCCGGCTGGCGCGACACCGCAAGTGGGCGCCTTGCCTTTTGGCGTGAGGCTGCCCATGATCGAGACACGGCGCGGCTGGGCCGCCATCCGCCTGCCGGATGATCGGGTCTGCTGGGTGAAGGAAGCCGATTTGCTGCCCCTGGCCGATCGACCCAAGCCGAATGCCGCCGGCATCGCCTTCACGCTCGATCTGTTCAAGCCCTTTGTGGGCACACCTTACGCCTGGGGTGGGCGCAGTTCCTATGGTTACGATTGCTCCGGCCTGACGCAGGCCTTCTGGGATTTTATGGGAGTGTCCATTCCCCGCGATGCCGATCAGCAATTCCGCGCCGGCAAGATCGTCAAAGGTAAACCGCGTCCCGGCGATTTGTTGTTCTTCGGCGGCGATGACAGCAGCTTGCGCGACACACGTCATCAGCGCATTACCCATGTCGCCATCTGCCTGGGCGGCGACGAAATATTCCATGCCAATGGCAGCACGTGGAACATCGCTTACAATAGCTTGAATCCGGCCAGCCCCATCTGTCGCGCCGATCTACGCAAATCGCTGGTTGGCGTGCGCCGCTACTAAACACACTCATGCGCCTCACACCCGAACCCGTCACGCTCAATCTGCGCACGGCTTTTCGCCTCGCGCACGGCGTCAGTCAGCAGCGCTTCAACGTCTTCGCTCATCTTGACGAAAGCGGCCAATATGTTGGCATAGGTGAAGGCGCGGTGGTGCCCTACTACGGCGATACGCAGCCGGGCCTGTTGGACTATCTCGCCGCCGTGGCCGATCGGTTGGGCGCTGATCCATTTTTGATCGAAGACATTCTCGAACGATTGCCGCCCGGTCCACAGGCTGCCAAAGCCGCCATTGATATCGCACTGCACGATTTGATGGGAAAGCGGGTGGGCCAGCCGCTGTATCGCCTATTCGGCTTGAATCCCGATCGGCTGCCGCTGACGTCGTTCACCATCGCGATGGATGAACCCGCGCGCATGGCCCTTCGGGCGCGCGAATCAGGCTTACCCATCATCAAGATCAAATTGGGCGGCGATCAAGACGAAGCCATGGTTGCGGCCGTGCGTGGCGCGACGTCGGCCAAGCTGCGCGTGGACGTCAACGCCGGTTGGACGCGCGAACAGGCCGCCCGCTTGATCCCACGGTTGAAGCAGTATGACATTGAATTCATCGAGCAACCGCTGGCCGCCGCCGACATTGAGGGCTTGCGCTGGTTGAAAGAGCAGAACTTCGGCGTGCCCATCTTTGCCGACGAGAGCATCAAGACCTCGCGTGACATCGCGCTGCACGCCGCGGCCATCGACGGCGTGGTGATTAAATTGATGAAGACCGGCGGCTTGCGTGAAGCGCTGCATGCCATTCACATCGCCCGCGCACACAGCCTGCAAATCATGTTGAGCTGCATGGTGGAAACCTCGGTGGGTGTGACGGCTGCCGCCCACCTGGCGCCTTTGTGCGATTACGCCGATCTCGACGGGCCGCTGTTGATTGCGAACGATCCCTATCGCGGTGTGCGCTTCGATGGCGCGCGCCTGATTCTGCCTGACGGGCCGGGGCTGGGTGTCATACCAGCGTGATTTGAAAGCGACGCCGACCCGCCGCGCCTCCCGTGAACGGATTGGTGCTTGCGCAGATTCCAGAGCTGAATACAATCAGCGGGAGTCTGCGTGTTTTGTGTTACTGCGCCTTTTGATGATATGAGGAATTGCATGCCAGATCGAAATCGCCGGTTGAATGTCGGGACTTTGCTGTTGATCGTGATGCTCGCCTTGGTGGCGTGTAGTTCCGCCCCTACGAAGCTGGCGCCTACCACGACCCCCACCGTCACGCGCACCAAAGCGCCCACGGCCACGCCCACGGTTACCCCCACACCGGAACCGCCCCAGTCCCGCAATCCCGGCGCGTTGATCTATCTAACTGGGCGTGAACCGGACACGCTAGATCCACAGCTCGACTACACGTCTGCCGGAGCAGGCGTGCTGCACAACATCTACGAGACCCTGGTCACTTACGATAAAACGAATCCGTCGAAGTTGGTGTCGCTGCTGGCTGAGTATGTCCCCGGACCGGTGGCCGCCGACGATGGCGGTGTAACTTACACTTTCATCATTCCCGATGGGATCAAATTCCATCAGGGGGGTGAGGTAAGCGCCGAAGACGTGGCCTATTCGTTGTGGCGTCTGGCGTTGTCGGCCCGCACCGATCGCGTGGGAACCATCTTCGAGGCGCCCACGCGCACGCCGGGCTTCCTGCTGCTGGATGCCTTGTTTGGCGTGGATGACGCCGCGTTGTTGGTCGATGCCACCGGCAAATTCATGGGCGATCCGGAATTCCGGCGCATGGCCAAAACCAATGTGTTACAGGCGGCCTGTACGCAAGTGAAAGCCGCCGTGACGTTTGATAACTGGGGCCGATCGGTGGTGATCAAACTTCCCCGGCCTTATGCGCCACTCCTGGCCGTGTTGTCCACACCCGGCGCGTCAATTGTGTCGAGGCAGTGGATGATCGAGCAGGGCGAATGGGATGGCGACTGCCAGACGTGGCAGTACTTTTACGGCCAGCCTCCAGCGGCTGGCTTGATCCGCACCCAGGCGAATGGTACCGGACCCTATCAACTCGATCACTGGACACCGGGCGCCGAGATCGTCTTGACGGCCAACGCCGGTTATCGCCAGGGGCCGCCGCGGACCGATCGGGTGGAGCTCAAAACGATCGGCAACTTCGATCAACGCCTGCAATTACTGCGCGTGCGCGACGCCGATCTGATCGAGGCCGGCACCCCCGAGCAGCTCGCGCGGCTCGACGAATTAGTGCGCGAGCACTGCGATCTCAACGGCCAATGTGAGTTGCTTGACTTCAATGGCTTGCTGCGTCGTTACCCGGGTCTGCCGTCGATCGTGCGGCACAATGTCTTCTTTAACTTTGCACTGCCAGAGGGCAGTGTGTATGCCGGCAGCGGCCAGCTTGATGGGCAGGGCGTGCCACTGAATTTCTTTGCCGATGTGCACGTGCGCCGTGCGTTCAACGCCTGCTTCGATCGCGGTCGCTTCATCACCGACACGCTGGCGGGGCAGGGCGAAGTGCCGCGCGCGATTACGCTGCCCGATCAACCCGGTTATGCCGCTAGCCCCCCGGCCGATTTCGATCCGGCGCGTTGTGCGGAAGAGTTCAAAGCTGTTGAGTTCAGGACACCGGACGATCTGACGTTGTGGGACGTGGGCTTCATGGTACAGCTGCCCTATCGCGACGGCGATGGCGTGCAGCAGGCCGTGGTCGATCAACTCGCGCAGAACCTGACGCAGCTCAATGCGAAGTTCGTCGTTACGCCGGTCGCGATCTCGACGCTGGATTGGCTGCGTGAATTGCGCGCCGGGCAGATTCCGCTGGCGGTGATGGGCTGGCAAGCGGACCTTCCCGATCCGCACAACTGGTATCGGCCTTATCTGTTCGATACGTATACCGCGCGCTTCCACTTGCCCGAAGAACTGGGGCAGAAATATCAAGCGTTGATCGATCAAGGTGCGGCCGAATTGGATGATGGCGCGCGCGCGGTCACCTATGCCGCCTTGAACGCCGCTTTGCACGATGATGCCGCGCTGATTTTATTGCCCGCGGCGCCCCGCTATCGTTACGAGCCAGTGTATCTGAAGGGCTGGTTGAACGGCCTGAGCATGAATCCGTTGTTGCCTGATCCCGGCTATGTGTACGAATACAACGAACGTTAAAGGCAAATCGATGGCAAACTCTGAAGCCGATTTTCTGAAGATTGAAATACAACTGCACTTCCTGGAAGCGGCCATGGCCGATACCGCGTTTGTCGTCAGCCACCTCCTCAAAGATCTGAACAATCCCGGCGTCGCCGACGATCGCCTGCATGAATTGCAAGCGTCTGAGCATCGGCTGCGGACACTGCTGCACCAGATTAGGGCGTGCGCACAGCAGGAGATTGAAACCGAAGAACAGGCGCACGCCGGACAGCGTCTCTACGACGAACTCTTGCAGGAGTTCAAAGCGGCGACGCACGACTTCACCGATCACGCGACGGCCCTCGCCGCGTCGCTGCCGTCTAAGGAGCAGGTGGAGCTGCAGGCCAGCCTGTCGGTCCTGAGCGACTTTGAAGAAGGGTTCTCCTCATTGAGTTAACCAGGCACTCATGGAACCCTCAAGCGTCATCGGTCTGTTGGCCTTTTTCCTCATCGCCCTGCTGCTTTCAATCATCACCCGGCCGCGCCGGCCACGTTGAGCTTCCACCCGTTCTTTCGAATTTCTCATTTCGTTCTATAATCACGGCATGCTGAACGATCGCGCCACTATCCTCGTCGTCGACGACGACCAGCTGATCGCCGGCTTCCTTAACGAGCTGTTGAGTGAAGCGGGCTATGAGGTGCGCCTGGTGCACACCGGGCAGGAGGCACTCGATCAATTGGCGGCGGCGGAACACGACGAGATCGATCTGATGTTGCTCGATGTGATGCTGCCGGATGTGGACGGTTACACCGTGTGCCGCCGCTTGCGCTCGTCCCCGCGCACGGCGCGGTTGCTGATCATCATGGTCACGGGCCGCGATAAACCCACCGAGAAAACGCTCGGCCTCGACATCGGCGCAGATGACTACATTGCCAAGCCCTTCGATCCACATGAGCTGTTGGCGCGCGTGCGATCGATGCTGCGGCTGCATCGCGCCGAACAGGATTTGTGGACACGCAATCAAGCCCTGGCCGCGTTGAATGCCGTGTCGCAAACCATTGGCCGCGCGGTGGAACTGCCCGACGTGCTGCGCTCGGCGCTGGATCAGGTTCTGGATTCATTGGGACTTCCGGCAGGCCTGATCACGCTGCGCTCGCTAAGCGGACAGCAGCTGGTGGCGGTGCAGCGCTGGCCGACGAACGACGAACCGCCCAATATCCTGCTAGCCGAGCAGGTGGCGCAGACCGGCGAGCCGGTGATCGACCAGCACACGGCCTGCGTGCCGCTCATCAGCCGCAATCGAGCGTTGGGTGCGTTGTACATCGCCGGGTTGACGCAGACCGGGCCGGATGTGCTGGATTTGCTCGCGGCGATCGGCAGCCAGATCGGCGCGGCGATCGAACGGGCGCGCTTGTATCAGGACGCGCAGCAGCGCAGTGAAGACCTGGCCGTGCTCAACGAGATCACCCGCGCGGTCACTTCGTCACTCGAACTTGATCGCGTCTTGACGACTTCGCTGCACAGCATCCGCCAGATCCTGCACGTGGAGGCGGGTTCGTTGATCCTGTTGGACGCGGATAGCGGCGAGCTGCGCTTCAGCAATACCTTACCGGCCTTGGAGACCTGGATTCGCCGCGATGCGGCTCAAGCGGGCGGTGGCATCGTCGGTGCGGTGACCACACTGCGTGAGCCATTGAGTATCAAAGAGCTGCCGCTGTTGCGTGATGCCGAGGGCGATCTCAGTCTGCGCAATTTGCTGGCCGTGCCCCTCATCGTCAAGAGCCGCGTGCAGGGCGCTATCGTCGTGATCAACCGCTCGGAAGGTGCGTTTACCAGCGATGATCTCGAGATGCTGCAATTTCTGGCAGGGGCGGTCGCCGTCGCGGCCGAAAATGCGCGTCTGTATGGCGAGCTGGCCGACTTTGCGCGTGAGCTGGAACGATCGCAAGCCCAGCTAATTCAGGCCGAGAAACTGGCCGCGACCGGGCGACTGGCGGCTTCGTTGGCACATGAGATCAACAATCCCTTGCAGGCGATCAATAACTGTGTGCATCTGGTCGTCAATCGCCCGTTGAGCGACGAGAAGAAGAAATATTATCTGGGCCTGGCCCAGACCGAAGTGGAACGGTTGATTACGCTGGTGCAGCGTACGCTGGAATTCTATCGGCCGTCGCAAGGCCGCACCACCGCCACCGATGTGAATCATTTGATTGAAAACGTGCTGGCCTTATCCAATAAGCGCCTGGAGCATGGCCACATACAAGTCCGCACCCAGCTGCAGCGTGATCTGCCTCCGCTGGAAGTTGTGCCCGATCAGTTGACGCAAGTCTTGTTGAACCTGGCCATCAACGCGGTGGAGGCGATGTCCCCGGGCGGCACACTGACCATCGTGTCAGCCGCGCGGGACAGCTGGCTGGCGATCGAGGTGCAGGACACCGGGCCGGGTCTGACGCCCGATGAAGCCGCCCGAATTTTCGAGCCATTCTACACGACCAAGACCGACGGCACCGGATTGGGTTTGGCCGTGAGCTATGGTATCATCCAACAGCATGGCGGGCGCATTGAGGTAAAAAGTGTGCCGGCGACCGAAGGGAGCGGCACAACTTTTACGGTGTTATTGCCGTTTGAGCGCAACGGCGAAGACGTTTGAGCTGCACACTACTGGCTGACCTGGACCACACCATGAACACATCTGAGATCAATCCCGACGCTAATCCCAGCCTTATTCCCCATATCCTCGTCGTTGACGATGAACTGGCCATGCGCGAAAGCCTGCGGGAGATTTTGGAGCAGGAAGGGTTTCAAGTCTCGCAAGCCGACAGCGGCGAGGCGGCTCTGGAAATTTTGGAGCGGACCCCGATTGAGCTGATGCTGCTCGATCTCAAGATGAAGGGCCTGGATGGCTTGGAAACCACCGAAGCGGCCAAGCATCTCTCGCCAGAGACCGTCATCATCATGTTGACGGCGCATGGCACGTTGGAGTCGGCGATTGGCGCCATGCGCTATGGGGCGTTCGATTATCTGCTGAAGCCGGCCGCGGTGGCGGACATCATTGCCAGCGTGCAGCGCGGCCTGACACATCGCGCGCAAATGATGCGCCAGCGCGATCTGGTGGGGCTGATGCAGCGCGCCATTACCGAACTGCAACCGGCGACCGTGCCGCTTCCCGGCAAAAGCGCCGAACGGCATTTGAAGCTGCGCGAAATCGATTTGGATTTGCAGCGGCATGTGGCCGTTGTCCGCGGCCAGCTGCTCGACTTGACGCTGACCGAGTTCAGGATGCTGGTCTATTTGATGGAACGTCCCGATCAAGTCATTGCCCCGCGTGAATTGGTGGGCGCCGTACAGGGTTATCGGGCCGACGAACATGAGGCGCGCGCCATTGTGCGCGTGCACATTCGGCGGCTGCGGCAAAAGATTGAGCCGGACCCCGATCAGCCTGAGTACGTGCTCAATGTGCGCGGCGTTGGTTACGTGTTTGCTTCCGCCAAGGCAACCTGAGCTTTCAAATTCTACGACCTTCTTTGCCGGGCGACACGCGTCCGGCTTCTACTTTCTTATCTGCGGTTAACGAATTTCCCCGGATTTTCCGTCACGCAACCGTAACTTGATAGAAACGTGGTGGCAGACTGAATCATGTTATCCTTACTCTCAATAGTGCTTGACGTGGGGAGAGGCTGACGTGCAGAAAAACAAGGTGGCCGCAGAACTGGAACGTGCCATTCAACGCTTGCAGGACTTGCGTTTTGAAGTGGGCGCGCAAGTGGTCTGGCTGGCCGATCGGACCGGACAGGTCATGGCCGAAGCCGGCATGATCGAACGTGTCGTACCAGGCGAGATGGTCGAAGTGGTCAATCGCAGTTTTGATTCATCGTTGCAACTCGTGCAAAAACTGCGTGAGGATCGCTCGTTCAATCTGGTCTATCATGAGGGGACGCGCTTCGATATCTATTCGTCCAACATCGATCACGAGCGTTTCATTGTGCTGGTCTTCGATCGGCGGCAGGGGCCGAATCGCATCGGCATTGTGTGGCTGTACACCAAACGCGCCGTGCAGGATTTGTACAACTTGCTGGTGCACACTGGGGCATAAGAAAACCCCGAGGCGGTTACCGCCCCGGAGTTTTTTTGTGAAAGAAAGCTGGTTCCGGCCGGCCAATTGAACTGCCTAACCAACGCACCACGCCAGCTCCTGCGTAAAATCCTCAGAAGTTTCTTATCCGCCAATCTGCGACATCACCCGCTCCAGCGGGATCAATCCATCTGGCAGGCCATGGCCCCAGGGCTTGCGCCAGATCAAGCTGCGAACCAACGACTCCAGGTCCGCATCGCTCGCGCCCTGGCGCAGTGGCGTCAGCAGGTCGCCCTCGTCATCGCGCAGCAAGCACAGGCGCAGATGCCCGTCGGCGGTCAGGCGCACGCGCGAGCATGAAGCACAAAAAGGATTCGTCAGCGTGCTGATGAAGCCGATAGCCGCCTGTGATCCTGCCAAATGATAGAGCCGCGCTTCTCCATCGAGCCGCCCCTCAGCGATCGGTTGGAGCGGGCCGACTTCGGTTTCGATGCACTGCATGATCTCGGCCTGTGAGATGGTGGCGTCTTGCGCGAAAGCCGCCACGTCCCCAAAAGGCATCATCTCGATGAAGCGCACTTGCCAGGGATGGTGCAGTGTCAAGCGCGCTAGATCGGCAATATCCTGTTCATTGAAGCCGCGTGCAATGACGGCGTTGATCTTGATTGGCGTCAGACCGGCTGCCTCAGCCGCACGAACTCCGTCCAGCACTTTATCCAGCTGACCCCAACGCGTGACGCGGTGAAACCGATCGGGATCCAGTGTATCGACACTGACGTTGACGCGCTCCAGGCCGGCTTGTTTCAAGGGTACAGCCAGTTCGGTCAGGCGCAGCCCGTTGGTGGTCAGGGAGATGCGTGTGATGCCGGTCGCGTGGATACCGCGTACGATAGCGAGCAAATCAGGATGCACGGTCGGTTCGCCGCCCGTCAGCCGGATCTTGTCCACGCCGAGTCCTGCAAAGAGGTTGACCAAGCGGAGGATCTCCGGGGTCGTCATCAGCTCAGCGTTAGGCTGAAAGATCATATCTTCACTCATGCAGTACACGCACCGCATGTTGCACTTGTCGGTGAGTGAGATGCGCAAATAGTGAATGTCGCGTCCAAATGAGTCAAGAGGCATAGGCAACACCTCAAACGAATTTCGCTCGTCTTTGTGAGGATAACGCTTCGATTGTATCACGCGCCTATAGACGCGTCAATCGGTTGACGTTCCGTGGGTTAGCAGGTACAGTGAAAGCATGCCTGAGACCTACCTCATCCGATCGGCCCGCGCGGGAGACGAAGTAACTATTAAGGCGCTGATTCGGAGCGAACGCCTCGATCCCCTCAATGTGCACTGGCAGAATTTTGTGGTGGCCGAAGACCCGGATGTCGGACGCCTCATCGGTATTGGACAGATCAAGCCCTATCGCAGTGGGCGTGAATTGGGATCGTTGGTGGTCGTACCTGAGCAGCGGCAGAGCGGTGTGGGCGGCGCGATCATCCGCACCTTGCTCGAGCAGGAGCGTGGTCCGCTCCTGTTGTTCTGCCTGGCCTTTCGCGAACCCTATTACGCCAAGTTTGGTTTTCGCCGGTGCGGGCTGCGCGACTTGCCCGGCGAGTTCAAGGTGAAATATGCCGTTGGTACCTTGGTGACGCGCCTCGTGGGCCGGCGTTTGATTGTGATGCAGCGTCCGGGCGGTTTGCCCACTGCTTGAGAAGCGGATATACTAAACCCTACTGACGTCTTTGTCGTTCCGGCGATTGGCCTATCTGCTGAACGAAGTGGATCTCCTCCATGCAGCCGACTCAATATCCCGTCAACTTTCACGAACTGTTTGCTTGCTGGCGTCAGTTTGTCGAGCAAGGGATACTTGCTGCGCAGCTTGATCCCTTGATTGTCAGATCGTGGCGGCGCTGCCTGCCCAAGCATAACCCCTATATGGACGGCGCGCTGCC
>JAUQXC010000100.1 GCA_030834825.1 Thermoflexales bacterium | reverse complement strand
TCCGCCGCCGCGCAGCGCGACCGCCACACCGTCGAATCCGGCGAAGACGTTGTTCTGAATCGTATTGAACTCTGCGCCGCCTGTGCCGCCGCCCATATCGATGGCGGCGCTGCCGCTGCCATCCTGAGGATCGTTTTTGCGGAGGTAGACGCCGGTGCCTTCATCGTTCAAGCCAAACCAGTTGTTTTCGATTAGATTGTTGTCGGTGTTGACGAACATATGCGTGCCAAAATTTTGAAAGCCCAGGCCGCGGATGACGTGGCCATCGTTGCCAGCCACATCGCCCACGACCGGACCGTCTTTTTGACCGGTACCCGGCCCCACTAAAAAGATTTTCGGACCGCTGGCGCGCCCGCCGAGCTGTGTCGTGCCGTCGAGGATGATGTTGCCGTTCAGGCGACGCAGCACTGAAGCATCCGATGTGGTCAGCAAATAGATGTGCCAGATGCCCAGGGTCGACGAGTAGCTCTGCGTCTCGGTGGTGGGAATGTTGAAGCGAATCAGTACGGGTCGCTGCCCGGCCGCCACGTTGCGCGCCTGGACGATGGCGCGGCGCAGCGTGCAGGGCGACGTGCTGCACGTGGTGCTCAGACTGGTGTCGATGTCGCGCCCGCTCGTGACGGTAATGACGGTCGTGTAGGTGTAGGCCGGAGCGGCGACGATCTGGCTCTGATCGGCCACGACCACGATGGGAGTTGTCACTCGCTCGCGTTGGGGCGTTTTCGCCTGGGCGACTACGGTTAAAAGCGCGAATAATGTAATGAGGGCGAAGCTAATGCTGCTGAGTAAACGACGATTCATGGCTGGCTCCTGTGAGTGGTGTCTGATTCTTCTTCAGAAGAAGGTCCGGCTTGCATCTGCTCGCGCAAAAACGCGAACAGTTGATCGGTCTCTGGAAAGGTAAGATGCTCATGCGTGCGGGCATCTTCCAGCGAGGCGCGCCAGGGGGCGGTATCGTCGCTGCGCCACAAGCGCAGCAAATAAGAGAGGTAGGCGCGGGGCTGTTTCATTGCGTTGAGCATACTCGCTCAGCGTCAAAGAATCGTTTAATTGATCGGCGTAAATAAAACCTCCCGGAGGCTGCGGGCCTCTGGGAGGTTGTGTGACTTAGTCGTTGCGCCGTTCACCTGACTGCTTGCAGCATCGCCAGCACTTTCGTCGCCATGCACTCAAAATCGCACTGGCGTGCCTCAGCCGCGTCCGCCGCGATAGATTCCGGTGTGAAGCGGCTTTGAAGTTCGGCGTACACGTCCTCGCTCATGCGGCGGGTTTCTTCCAGCAAAGCAGGCTGCTGCCGCACAAAGGCGATGACACTCAACGGCGCATGGCTCTGATCCTGTTGGGCCCACAGGGTAGCCGCGCGCAGTAGAATCTCCAACCCGATCGGCACATCACCTATCTGCAGCGTCAGGTGAAGCGCTTCATGCCATGACTGTGCAGCTGCACCTCGCTTGCCGTGCAGGTAGTGAACCTGTCCCACGTTGCTGAGCGCATTAGCCAGTCCAGTTTGAATACCCAGCTGGCGATAGAGCTTGACACTCTGCTGGAAGTGGACCATCGCTTCCACCAGCTCATCATTTTCCAGATTGAGCTGTCCCAGATTGTTGTAGGCGATAGCCACCCCCCACAGATCGCCGACCTGTTGATACAACGCCAGCGCCGCGCTTTGATAGCGGATGGCGGCGGCGTGGTCGTTGGCGTAATAGGCCAGCTGGCACAGCGTCGTCAACGCATTTGCCTCGCCAATCGTGTGGCCGATGTCGCGGCAAATCTCGAGCGATTCATGCAGCGCCGTCTCGGCGGTGGCATGCTCGCCCAGGGCGGTGTAAATCAAGGCTAAGTTGTTTTGCGCTGAAGCGATGCCGCGCCGATCGCCGATGGCCCGGCGTAACTCCAGGCTTTCCAGTCCACAGCGTCTGGCTTCGTCGAACGTACCCTGCCGCCGTAAGGTGAGACAGAGATTGCTCAACACATTCGCCGCCCCCCAGCGATCACCCGCTTCCCGATAGAGCGCCAGACTCGTTTCGTAATTTTGCCGGGCTTCGGCGAAACGGCCCTGCAGATGCGCCATGTAGCCCAGCCCGTACAGCGGCAGCGCCGCTTCCCGCTCGGCCCGCTGTGCTTGCAGGATGGATAAACTGCGTTGATACAAGGCGGTCGCTTCTGCTGCGGGTGCAGTGAATTCCTGGCAGCGGGCTTGCCGCGCCAGCAGCTGTCCGACCAGTAGATCGTCTGCACCGGCGATCCGCTCTACTGCGGTAGCTGCCCGCCCGAACAGCGCCGCGCCTTCGTGATACCAACTGCGCAGCCAGAAAAACATCAGCAGCGCCTCCTGCGATTGGCGTAACACATCCCGGGCTGCCGGGTACTTCACTTCGATCGCGCCGATGGCCCATTCCCAGGCGCAGCGCACATTGGCGATCTCTTCGTCGATGGCATGCAAGGCCGCATCCTGGGCGGCACCTTTCAGCGCCAGCTCCCGATCAGCCAGAAACGCTGCATAGTAAGTGGCGTGGTGTGTCGCGAGGGAAACGACTTCATCCGGCTGTGCCGCCAGCTTCTCAGCAGCGAATTGGCGCAGCAGTTCATGCAATTGATAACGATCGCCTGAGATGCACTGCGCGCGCAGCAGTGATCGCAACACCAGCGCATCCAGCTCAGGCACAGTGGCCGCCGCGATCCGTTGCGCGGCGTCAGCGCTGAAGCTGCCACGAAAGACCGACAAGCGCGCGAAAATCTGCCGTTCCCGATCGGACAGCTGAGTCCACGAATGCTCAAAGGTGGCGCGCACGCTGCGCTGTCGTTCCGGTACGTTGCGCAGCTCCGTCGTCAGCAAATCGAGACTGGCTTCGATAGCCTGGGCAATCTCGGCGCACGAACGCGTCGTCGTCCACGCGGCAGCCATCTCCAACGCCAACGGCATGCCCTCCACTAACCGGCAGATGCGCAGCAGCGCTGCCAGGTCGGTGGAGTTCAACGAGAACTGGCGTGACACCCGCCGCGCACTTTGGGTGAACAGCAGCAGTGCATCGTGTTGTTCGACTTCGCCACCCGTGGCGTCGGTCCTCAGTGCACGAGGATAGGCCAAGCCTGCCACTTCATAGATCCATTCTTCTTGCAAGGCTAAACGTTCACGCGAGGTAATCAACAGCGTCAGGTTCCTGGCCTGACGCAGCAGCTCGGCGACCAGGCCGCCTACTTCGGGCAGCTGCTCGACGTTGTCCAAGATCAAGAGCAGATGTTTCTCGCGCAGATAATTGATCAGCTGTGTCTGCGGGGGTTCCTTTCCAGACAGCAGCAATCCCACCGCCGCTGCAATCGCTGGCACGATCAGATCGGCGATATCGATCGATCCGAGGGCGGCCCAATGCACACCGTCGGCAAACAAACCGCGCTGGTCGTGTGCGATTTGCAAGGCGAGTCGCGACTTGCCGATGCCGCCCGGTCCCGCCAGCGTGATCAGGCGGCCTTCGGGCGCGGCCAACCGATCGGCCAACTCGGCCCGATCGGTCTCACGTCCGACAAAGGGCGTGGGTGCACTCGGGAGTGAAGGTACAGTCGGGTTGGGCAACGATCCGAGTTTGATCTGTTCGAGGAGTTTGATTGTCTCGGCGCCAGGCTCCACACCCAATTCGGCTTGCAGGGCGCGCCGGCAGGTCTGATATTGCGCCAGTGCTGCGCTGCGTTGACCGTCGAACGCGAGCAGGCGCATTAACTGGCGATGGGCTTCTTCGCGCCACGGTTCGAAGTGGACTTGCTGTTGGGCATAGCGCCGCGCCTGATCATATTCGCCGCGTCGTTCATGATAGTCCGCCAACGTGATCAGCGCCTCGACCGCACGGCCATGGAGCCATTCGCGCTTGAGCAAGAGCCACTCTTCAAACAGCGTGCTATCGTCCAACGAGAAGCCCGCTAGAAACTCGCCGCGGTATAGCTGCAGCAGCTGTTTCAGGCGCAATAAACAGGGGGCGCAGTTCTTCAGGCGGCGATGGCGATGTTGATCACACACTGTAAGCAGGTGGGTGAAGGCCGCCACGTCCACGTGCAGATCAACGCCGGGCGCAAATTGCACCTCGTGACGATCGATGCACAACAGCGGCGCTTGTTCAGCGGTGTCGGCGAGCGCCTGGCGCAGATTAAATAACGCCTGCCGCAAATTGCGGCGCGCATCCTGATCGGGCTGATCGGGCCACAGCAACCCCGCCAGACTTTCGCGGCGATGCGGGCGATCACACTCGACAGCGAGGTAGGCCAGCAGGGCGCGGGTTTTATCGGTGACGAAGTCGGTGATAGGTTGCTGGCCACGGGCTATCTGAAAGGAACCGAGCAGCAAGATGGAGAGGCGTGGCATGATGCGATCCGATGCATGGTATGCGAGGATTATACACCATGCCCAATCGCCAAACGCGGCTCAACTCGCGCAGCTGAGGTTCTGGAAGACGAGGTTTTATCTGTGTTGATTCGTGTGGCTGAACTGAAGTGGTGCTGGTTCTGGCTGGCAACCCTGGGTCAGGCGCAATCACCACTGTGCGTGATGCTCCTCGGCCCAGCCCGTGAGACCGTCGAGGTGAAGCACTTCGCCGTCGTCGGCGACGACGGTGCCACGATAGCGGCCAAACAGCTGATGCACTTCGCTGGTGATGAGCAATAGGTTGGTCTTCGCCACCCGTTCAAGGAAGGGCGTGAATTCCAACTGCAGGCGGCCGTCCGGCGACGACATGCGCCACGGCTGCTTGAAGTTCTGCGAACTATAGTGGAAATCGACCTGGCCCAGTTTGTGAACGCGACCGTCGAGGATCAGCGCGTTCTCGGTGGCTTGCCTTGTATCCCCAAACCCGAAGCCGAGATTCAACCCGACAGTGCGGCCCGCCGGCAGAAAGCCGGAGGCGCTCGCCCACACCCAGAATGAGCGATAGTCCCAGACACCGCGCCCCCAATCGAGATTGCCCAGTGTGTCGGTGGGCTTGAATTCGATGCGATCGCTGCCCCACGTGAGCTCTCCCTCGGCCGGCAGGCAGTTGAGCTTGCGGTTATAGTAGAAACGACGGGCATTGTTCATCGGGATCACGATCGTCAGCGACTCGTGATCGGGTTTCAGGCGCAGCCTGATGTCGGCGGTGAGATCTTTCCCGGCAAACTGCGGCCAGACGACGGAGACCTGCCGCGTTTCTCCCGCCTGGCGAAATGCGAGACGCACTTGGCCGTTGTCAAAGGTACTCTCACCCGCGGTGCTGTTACGCGGTAGAACAATACCCTTTGAGAAAGGCACGGTCAATGTCGCCTCGTGATGCGCACCCGTTGCGAAGTCGATCAAGTAGATGAAGACTTGCCCGGCATAACCGAGATCGGCCAGCGTTGCCGAAAAGAAATGATCGGGCGTCGTGAAGCCGTAATAGTCCCAACGCTTGATGCGCAATCGCTGCAGGAAGCGCAGCGAATAGAAGCGTGCGTGCTCGAGGTTGCAATCGAGCAGCGGCTGACGCGCCCAACCGACTTGCCGCAACTGGCCGTTAGGCGCCAGCAAAGGTGAAGACTGCGTGAGTTCAATCTGCGAAGCAGGGTGGTTCATCGTGACCTCGCTGGGAAGTGATGTCGGGGTCGAGGTTAAGGCTAAGCGTGTACTCTAACCACCGTATCCTGCATCCTTCTGATGCGCAAGTAGAACGCGCCGTTGTATTTCAGTGGCGGCCACACGGCGGACCGCCTGACACAACGGCTACGACAAGCAAGGCAACGAGCTGGTCTTCAAGTTTTCTGCTTGAAGTATGTTGCCCAGCGTGCGTTTCGGTCAGATAGGTGTTGTCCGAGCCGCGATATGGCTGCAATGATTCTCAAGATCAAAAGGAGAAAGGAAAGTACTGCCAGTACTCGACCGAGCGATCACGACCTTCAGCTATTAAGGCAGCCACATAGCCAGGAGCTGGAACGAACGCTGTCATGAACCAGCGTGAAACTTCTTCAGGAGAACCTTGCACCTTGAGTAATTGCGCCGGCTCTCCGGGAATGAGTGAGACTTGGAATTGATCCAGAGGATGTGACAGACCCTCGCCCAGCGCCTTGATATAGGCCTCTTTGCGCGTCCAACAGTTAAAGAAAGCCAGCAGTCTTTGGTCCTCGGGCAGTCCCAATAAGATGGTGCTCTCGCTTTTTGAAAAGAACCGGTCTGCGATCTGGTCGAGGTCCGCCAGCGGATGGAGGTATTCAATGTCAATGCCGACCTCACCCTCCTGGGTAAAGGCGTACACGGCCAGCTCATGTGAATGAGCGAGGTTGAAATGTAATGCGCTGCCTTTTGATTCTTCCGCTAAATAAGGTTTCCCGTACTTCCCATAGCAGAGCTTCAGCTGAGTCGGTTCAACCTGTAAATAGCGGCTCAGCAAAGTGCGCAGTGCACCACGCCCGACGACGAAGCGTCGCCGATCGCGCTCAAAATGAAAACGGGCGGCGCGCTCTCGCTCATCAGAAGAGAGCAATTGCTCCAGTTGATGAGCAAGCGGCGCCGGCTGCTCAAGCGCTACATACCAGACATGGACCGTCTGGCGCGATAAGGTCAGAGCGTCGGGCGGCCAATGCCATTCCGGAATCATCGCTGTCATGATGGCCGGTTCCCGTTCAATCGACTGAGCGATTGCGAAAGGTCTTGAACAAGAGAATGTAACAACAACGGACGCGCACTGTGCAAGAAAAAGTGATCGCCCGGCAACAGGCGCAGGGTAAAGGCTTGACGGGTCTGGTTGCGCCATCCTTCAAGCTCAGCCGGCACCGACATCTCATCCTGTAGTCCGCCGAAGGCCGAGATGGGACACTCGAGCGGCGAGCCTGGAGTATAAGTATAGGTTTCGTTGACGGCAAAATCAGCGCGCAGCACCGGCAGAAAGAGTTCCATGAGCTCGGCGTTTTGCAGCACCTCCGCCGGAGTGCCGCTGAGGGCCCTTAGTTTCTTGATGAATTCCGGTTTGGGCAATTGATGAATTGCCGGTTCGGTGTTGGGAACTTGAGGAGCCGCATGGCCCGCGACACAGAGATGAAGTGGAGCGGGTTTATTCTGCCGCGCGAGAGCCCGGGCCAGTTCAAAACTGATCAGTGCGCCCAAACTGTGGCCGAAAAAGGCAAACGGCCGATCGTAGTAAGGTTGAAGCGAGTCAACCAACGCCTGCACCAGCGGTTCCCAGTGAGTAAAGAGCGGCTCACGCCACCGGCCCTCTCGCCCAGGCAGTTGAACGGCGCAAACTTCAATGCTGGATGGAAAGTAATTCGGCCAGTCGCGAAAAACCGAGGCGCCGCCTCCCGCATACGGAAAACAAAATAAGCGGAGGCGGGCCTGCGCCACCGGTTTGGGACAGATCACCCAGGAATTCAGATTGGTCGCTATCACTCAGCCCTCTCAGTATGCTGCGCAACACGGGAGCCCGGTAGAATCTCGCGCAGATAGTATTGCATGCCTCTCGACTGATGCCAGTCGTGGGGATAACCTAAGGAAACCTCTTCGAAGCGTACCCCGTCGCGCCAGTGTGTACCTCGAATATGCAGATGCCCATACACGACCGCAGCGACCGGAAACCGAACATGCCAATCCTCGGTGCGTCGTGTGCCGCACCACAGCGAAAAGCGCGGAATGCGCCACAGCCGCGCCAGGTCTTGACGCAGGGGAAAGTGATTCACGAGCACCAGCGGCCTGTGTCCCGCTGCCGCCTGAAGACGCGCTGCGCTATAACGACAGCGCGCCGCACACCAGTCCGATCGTGAGGCATAGGGTTCAGCCTGCAACAACACTTCATCCGCACAGATGATGCCGGCTTCAGATGCCCACTCCACCGCGCGTTCCGGTGGAACATCATCCGGTCGAAAACTGTAATCGTAAAGCAGGAACAGCGGCGCGATCAAGTACTCGGCTCTGGCCCCGTTCCACACCGCATAAGGATCTTCCGGCGTCAGCACGCCGTGGTCGCGGCAGATCGACACCAGCCGCTGGTATTTGGCTTCGCCCCGTAATCCACTGCGATCGGAAGGTAAAGTCCACAGATCGTGATTGCCCGGCACCCACACTACGCGCTTGAAGCGTCGTGTCAAGATCGACAGCGCAAAGCGCAGCAGTTCTTCCGTTTCTCCGATATCCCCGGCCAAGATGAGCCAGTCTTCCGGGTAAGCGGGCAAAGCCAACAGCGCCTGCCGATTGATTTCACTGAGCAGGTGCAAGTCGCTAATCGCATAAAGTTTCATCTTGTTCGGCACTCAGGGCCAAAGCGCCCATATCCGTCGTAGAGGCAGCCTACCTCTACGACGGCTTGGCCCCTTCCCGCAAGGCTCAGGTTGCTAACCAGAGACTTACTGCTCCAGAATCTCCAGATGGCCTTGGCCTGCCAAAGTCGCGACGTCCACATCGGCCACACCCCGCACTTTGACGTAGTTCAGAGTGAGGTTGCCAACGACATGAACGCTGCCGGTGGCTTGACTGAAATCGGCCCGGCTCAGGTCGGTGGCCGTGTGATCCAGCCGAAACCCCAATTCCGTTCCGCCTTTGGTATCGGTGAATTTGACTAAGACGTAGCCGCGATCAATGGCTTGTTTCAACTCTTCGGCGGATTTGTAGCGTTGCGTCACCACCGGATGATCGCCTTCTGCGAGGCGTTGCACCAACTCGTCCATAAAGATTTTCCCTCATTGCTAGATTTAGACAGCTTGGCTCACACAGCGGCGGGCGCGGACTTCACCGGTTCGTAAACGGGGATCTCGAACTTGAGTGTGTGCTGGCAATACTCAATCCACCCCGGCGTCACCTCATCAAAGATGATGTTCTCGTCTTTGAAGATGCCATCGGTAACCACGTAGTTTTCCTGCACGTATAGGTAATCAGCGGTTGTCAAAGTTCGTGTGACCTCGGTTTCTTTGCCATCGGCATCTTTCTGCTTTTCTCGGCGGGCATTCTCGGCCTTTTCGGTCCAGCCGCTGAATTCACGCAGTTTTTCGATCGAGTACGCTTTGCAATACTTGCCCATGGTGGCCATCGCTACTCTCCTTTTGCCTCTTCCGCTTGGCGTTGTCGTTCCAGCTCCTCCATCTTCTTGCGCAGGCTGAGCGGCCGCATATCGGTCCAGACTTCTTTGATGTAGGCCAGACACTCGGCTTTCAGGCCGCTCTTGCCCACATCGTTCCAGCCGAGCGGATTCTCGCGTTCGGCGGGCCAGATCGAATACTGCTCTTCATGATTGACCACCACTTTGTAAATGGTGGTGTCTTCTTCCTCTTCGCGGTTCATTTTTTCGCTCCTCAGAATAGAATGGTTTACTGGACACGTTCAAAACAGATTTCAATGCAACACGGCTTTAAGCGTCTAGCTCCACGTCGAAGCGCATTTTCTGCGTATGATAATTAAGTTATACGATGCAAACAGTCTTTAAGTTTGTCAGCCAGAACTTCGACGCCAGGCTCATGCACCAGGGTGTAGTGATTTCCCGGCACGCGCTCTACGAACACCTCTCCAGCCCATTTGCGCCAGCCCAAATCGTCAGCCAATAGCTGCTCATCCAGTGGTTGGCTGGCTTTGAGCAAGGTCACTGCCCCCGAGTAAGGATGAGGGCGATAGGCCATCATGGCCCGAACGTTATTCTTGAAAACGATAAAGAGTTGTTGAACACGATCTGGCTTCAGGTCTGGTGGTACCAGACCAGCCTGCTGTGAGCGCTGCAACAGAGAACGTAGTCGCTCCTCAAATTCAATCGGCTCCGCAGGATCAGAGTCGAAGGAAACTAGCTGGGGTGGCAGGCCCATATTCAACGCAAAGTTGACCAACAAGGTGTTATCGTCCAGATCCGGCTCCCGCTCGTTCGATGGCGGATAGCTGTCGATTAGAGTCAAGAGAGCCACCGGCTGATTTTGGGCCTGAAGCTGTCGCGCCATCTCGAAGGCGACGACACCGCCCATTGACCAGCCGCCTAATAGATAGGGGCCTTCCGGCTGTACACTGCGCAGCAAGTCAATGTAGTGGCGGGCCATTGCTTCGACGCTGGCCAAAAGTGATTGCTGATCATCCAGCCCTGGCGATTGTAACCCATAAAACGGTTGCGCGGGTCCCAGGTGACGAATCAAATTCATGTAGCACAACACACTCCCACTTCCCGGATGAACGAAGAATAGCGGCCGTTTGTTCGGATTACCCTTTTGCATCGGCACCAGTGAGGAGCGCAATTTGATCTGCAAATTCTGGCGACGCAGTGT
>JAUQXC010000099.1 GCA_030834825.1 Thermoflexales bacterium | reverse complement strand
AATTCTCAATTTGACCTACTGTGCTCGCGATGGATGGTCACATCCATCGCCGCCAACTGCCGGATGTGACCATCCGGCGTGAGCATTCAACCACAATGAGAATTGCTGACCAAAAAGCACACCGCCGATCGGTTTTCTCGAGCGGCGGTGCAATGTGAAAACAAACAGAGTGACCGGGCTTCTCTAACCAACCCGCTGAGGCCCAGCCGGAGAGGAAGGGAGCCGATGTGTCGATCTACTTCTTCATTGTGATCTTGATCGACTTGGGCTTTGCCTCTTCCGCCTTGGGCAGGGTCAGCGTCAGCACGCCGTTCTCAAATTCGGCTTTAGCCTTGTCCGAAGCCACACTCGTCGGCAGAGAGAGTGCTCGCTGGAACGAACCGAAGTGGCGCTCCTTGCGGATGTAGTTGCCTTCTTCGAAGCGCACCTCGCCCTTCATCTCGCCCTTAATGGTGAGCGTGTCTCCGACCACGGAGATGTCGATCTCCTCTGGCTTGACGCCCGGCGCCGACATCTTGACGATAACATTATCCTTCGTCTCGATCAAGTCAGTGGGCAGACTCAAGCCGCCTCCGTCAAATGGCATCGGCCACGCGCCTGGTCGGATGAACGAATCTTCAAACAAGCGGTTAACGGCGTCGCGCAGACTTACTGTCTCATTGAACGGCTCCCAACGCATAACTTCGTTCGACATGGCAAACCTCCTCAAAAGTGATTGTGTGCTTCTAATATAGTCTGCCAATGTTAGATGATCGTAAGTGCCATGTCTGAAAAAACTAAAATTTTCCGCAGCGACCACCCGCTGATAGACAGCCGGAATCTCTACTGGCGAGCGTCGCGCACGACCAGGATGGGGACCTGCGTCCTTTCCAAGACGTGTGCCATGACATCGTCCAACAACCAGCGCGTGAGGCCGCGGGCCAGGTTCGCGCCGATAATCAGGAGATCGTAATCGCCGTCTTTTACTTCAGCGACGATTTCGTCGACAACGAATCCATGCCGCACTTTGGCAGCACAGCTCACGCCCCAGGACGTCAGCTGGTTCAAAGCGGCTTCCAGGTGTAACCCTTCGCGCGTTTGCCGGGCGATGAGCTCGGCGGCCGCTGCTTCGAGCTCTGGTTGATAGGTTTTTTCGCTAAGGGCCACTTGTGACATGACGTGTAAGACCGTCACGGCAGCCTTAGCCTGAGCAGCCAGCTGCCCCGCCGTCTCCACATCGCGCAAGCCGGGCCGGCCTCCGGCCGTGCAGACCAACATGTTCCGCAGTGCGGATCGCTGGCCCTTCACCAACAGCACCGAGCAGCGCGCATACTGAATGATGCGTGTGGCGGTGCCTCCCATGATGAAGCGGGTGAAGCCGCGCCGCCCGAGCTGCCCCATAACGATTAGATCGGCTTGCCACGCGGCCGCTTCGTCGAGGATTTGCTCGGCGGCATGCCCGTGCCGCATTTTCGTTTCATACGCTAGGCCGCTTGTTTGCAGCTCCGTCCCTAAGGCTTCCAACGCACTGCGGATCAAGCGTTCCGCGTTTTCCTGGTCTTCGACCACGCCCAGCAACCTGAGCGAGTCGGTGTGACGCTGTGCCAGTTGCAGGCCAAAGCGTACCGCCCGGGCCGCATCGGCAGAACCATCTGTACAGAGCAGAATTTTCATGTTATCACCTCGTCATGAACAGGCGTGGCACAATCAGCAAGACCAACGGGCCGCCCATCAGCAAGATCATGAACAAACTGAAGCCGTGGCGGGTGGCCGTAATGCGATTCGCCAGTTTCAAGATGTGCCGCTCGTAAGGCCGATAAATGAAAATCATGATCAGCACTGAAACGATTGAGACGCTCACCATTTCCACCAGCACGATCGTAAACGAAGCCGGATTGTTCATGAACAACGACGCCACCAGGGTATCGATGAAAGTAGTGATATTCGCGCCCATGATATAGGGGATGACATTTTCGCGCCGGATGTAACCACGTGCCGAGAGCGGCACCAATAAGCTGATTGAGACCGAGACCGACATGGAGATCGCCGTGATGCCGCTGCCGACCAGGAACATGACGATGGGGCGGAAAAGCAGGTTGGTGGCTTCGCCAAACTCGCTGCCCGTCAATTTGATCTCAGGCAAGGCCCGATCGACGAGGTTGAAGGCCAATAGGATCACCAGCACCCCGACGACAAAGATGAGCAGCCCGGGCGCCCAGCTGCTGATCCAGCTGACAATGGGCTCGAACACCGCGTCGATCAAGGAAGCCAGCTCCGCGGAGGCTGAGAAGTGCTGCGTATCGAAAGCGGTGCCGGCCAAGAAATAACTGCCCAACAACATGGCCGGCACATAAGTCGTCCAGGTGGTCAGTGTCGCGAGCAGGCCGATGCTCAAACTGCGCCTGGATTCATTACCGCGCAGCATGTACAGAAAGCCCACAAACAACACGATGGACGAGGCCCCCATGCGTGATCCATTGATCATCATGAAGGTTTGTAGCTCGGTGATGGCGCCACCGTTAAACAATCCCAGAGCTGCGGCCGCAATGGGCGAGCCGCTCAACACCAGGCAGGCGCCCAACCAACCCAGTCCCAAGGCTTGCAGCGGCGTTTGCAATAAGGCCAGCTCTTCCAGGATCGGTGCCAGTTGCCGGGCGCCGGCTTGCATCAACTGCAGCGCCAGGATAAACACAAATAGCCCGGCTAGGGCATAAGCGATCTTGCGGAGGTTGAGGTGGTGCGGTGACTTGGCTGTGGTCACTATGCCTGCCGCTGTCTTAACTCCGCCGCCAGATCATACACAATCTTGGCGACATCAAACGCCGCCTGCGGACGCGCGATCTGGCGCGCATTGTCCGATAACGATTTCAACTGTTCAGGGTTCGCCAACCATTCGCGCAGGGTATTCACGATCTTGGCCGGTTTAGGGCAGTACACACCCGCGCCGGAATACTCAATGTACTGAGGATTGCGCTGCTCCTGGCCGCCTACCCGCTCAAACAGAATCATGGGCAGGCCGCGCACCAGCGCTTCGGCCAGCGTATTCGAGCCCGATTTGGTGATCAACACACTGGACACCGCCATCCAATCGGGCATGTCGCGGGTGAAGCCCAGAATCTTCGTATTCAGCGGCCATTCAATGTCTTCCAACTGCTCACGTAGCTTTTGATTACGTCCGGTGATGATGACCAGCTGTGCATCGAGATCGGACTGACCGACGGCATACGCGATGTCATACACGCGGCCCAGGCCCTCACCGCCGCCGGCTAGCAGGATGATAGGCTTGCGGCAATCCATGCCCAACTTCTGGCAGATCTGCTCGTGGGCGGGCAGCGGATCCAGAAAGCGTGGATGTACCGGCAGGCCGGTCACATGCACTCGTTCGGGCGGCATCCCATGATCGATCGCGCCCGCGCGGGCCAGTTCTGTCGGTACAATGTAACGTTCTGCACCGGGTGCACACCATAAAGCGTGGTTGGTAATCAGATCGGTAAAGACGAAAGCGCAGGGAACCTTCAACCACGTCAACGGATAGCTGTAGGTGGGATGAAATGTCACCACCAGGTCGGCGGGGTGGTCGATCAGCAGATCGTGTGTAGCGCGGTGCATGGGCCGCCACATGACACTGGCGCCAATACGCATGCGGCGACGGCCATTCAAGACGCGAAAGTAGAGTTGTTCAAAGGGGCGTGCAAAGCGCACGGTCTTCGTGTACGTTTCCTGGCCGCGATTATAGGGCCAGGGTGCGTAATTGGCCAGCATGTCCACCAATTCTACGCGGGCCGCCTGGCCCACCGTGCGATGCAGCGCTTCACGCACGGCTTGTGCCGGCGCGCGATGCCCGCCGCCCACGTCGGCAAACAGAAACAGGAGTCTAACGGGTCGATCGGTCATACTGATTCACAAACATTCTCCCTTACGGTGATGGCACCGCCCGCGGGAGGTGAATGCGTAGAAGTTACCGACCTCCACCGCTGGGCCACTGCGCGGGAGGTTCATGCGGCATTGATTCGACAGTGGCGGCGCTCACGTGACGGCGCGGTTCGTGGATGCACCACATCATGATAGCGGCGCCCGCCCACAACACGATGGTGTTAAAGTAGAACGGCGCACTCAAGGCAATGTCGCGCGCCAGGAATCCTCCCAATGTCGGTCCCACCACTTGCCCGGTGCTCAGCGCGGTGGTGTACACCCCAAACGATCGGCCCCGCGTCTTGGCATCGGACAAATCGGCCACCAGTGCTTGCTCGGCGGGTGTGGCGGCGCTGAAGCCCATCGCTTCGGCCGTCCAGAAGCCGGCTAGCGGCAACAGTACCCATTGGCCGATCCAGGTCATCAATAAATTCAGATTGGGCACGATGGCACTGGATAGGCCACTGATGAACAGTCCAACGGCCACCGGCGGGCGGCGGCCCACTCGATCGGACAGCTTGCCCAAACGCGATTGCAAAAACGCGAACACCACGGCCGAAGGCAGATAGGCCAACGCCACCAACACGGCATTATCCGTAATGGTCTTCATCACGAACTGGATCAATACCGGTTCCAGCCCTGACTTGGCCGTGGAAGTGCAGACGACAATCGCTGCCAGCAACCACAGTTGCTGCGGCACCGATCGAGTGAATTGCCGAAAAGCGTTGATCAATAGTTCGATCTTGGTGCGCTCAATAACGGGCATGTGTGTGGGAAGCGACTGTGGTGGCCTCTGCCAGGTTTCTGGCACGCGCTGGTAGGCGATCCATAGCCCTACGGTGTTCAGGCCTGCATAGATCAAAAACATCATCGTCCAGGCCCACGGCGCAAAGTTCGTGACGAGCAACACCGGGGCGCCGATAATGGCGCCATATAACCCGCCGCGCGCCAGCATTTCTTCCACTGCACCGAATAGATTGCCGGCATGACGCCTGGCTGCCAGGTCAGCCGTAATGGCATACGCGCTGAGCCACAATAATCCGGCCGACACACCCTGTGTCAACCGGCCCCAGAACAACCAGTCGTACGAGCTGCCGATCGCGAGGAAGAGGTTGGAGAAAATTTGCAGAGCCAGTCCGGCAAGGAAAAAGCGCCGCCGCCCGAGGCGATCCATGGCCGGCCCTACCATGGGGCGCATAAGCAGCGTCATCAAGGCATAAATGCTGAACAACACCCCCACCTGAACCTCGTCCAGGTTTATTCTGATCGCGTAAACCGGAATGCCTAACGTCAGAATTCCGATCGGGAAGGACGATAACGACAGCGCCCGCCGCATCGCATGCAGCGCCACCATCGGATCGTCGTTGATCGGTTCAGGCATATAGTGGCTCCATCCCAGTTTCCCGCGCGCGGATTATAGCACAGTGCCGTCGGCCCGCTGCACAAATGTCTTCAGCCGCTTTTCCAGCTCGCGGCGCGTGAGCAGGACCCGATGCTGGCAGGTCTGGCACTTGAGGCCGATGTCGGCCCCCAGACGCACGACTTGCCACTCGTAGCCCCCACAGGGGTGTGGTTTGCGCAGGCGGACAATGTCGCCAACTTGGAAATCGATGGGCATGTGAGGTTCTCCCAATCAAATTATACCCCTGGGGTTGGAGACTGGAGGGTGTGTAAGGTGTCTGTAAGGAGTTGGCTCTATCCTATGTGGCATCTCAATCCAAGGAAAAGCCATGCGATCGATACAGTGGATCATCTTCATCACTTTGCTGGCCGCCGGCTGTGTTGCGCCGCAGAATCCTGCAACACCTTCTGCCGCTCCAATCGTTCCGGCAGCGATCCCAACGGCTGTTTCGACTAAAAGCAACGGGCTGCCGGACGAGACTTCTACCCCCGAGGTGACACCCTTGCCTACTGGACCACAGGCCCCCGCGATCAACAATACGGTCTGGCTTAACACCGAGCCGCTGACACAGGACCAATTGAACGGCCAGGTGGTGCTGGTTGACTTCTGGACGTTTGGCTGAATCAATTGCGTGCGCACGATTCCCGCGGTGCGGGAACTTCACCAGCGGTATCAAGCTCAGGGCCTGGTCGTCATCGGCGTGCATTCGCCGGAATTCCAACACGAACATGCTGTGAACAACGTGAAGGACGCCATCGCGCGCCTGGACGTGCCGTACCCCGTGGCGCTGGACAACGACTTCGCCACGTGGAATGCGTTCCGCAATCGCTACTGGCCGGCGCTCTATCTCATCGATAAACGCGGCGTCATGCGCTACACTCATATCGGTGAGCTGCGTCAGAGTACCGCGGGGTGGACGGAGGTCACCGAATTGATCGAAACGTTGTTGAAGGAATAGAGGCGAGGCTCGCGCTCGTTCCAAGGTTGCATCAGAAACCGGGTGCCTTTAGGGCGGCCCGGTTTCTTTCATTTGGCGTATAATCCAGCTCGTTTCAGAAAATTCATGAACCTCGTCTACGGCCCATGTCTATCATTCATGTGCAGGATCTCAGCAAAGTCTATCGCATCGTCGAGAAAGATCCCGGCCTCGCCGGTTCGTTCAAGGCGCTGTTTCGCCCGCGCTACAAAGACATCCTGGCGGTCGATCGCATCAGTTTCACGATCGAGCCGGGTGAACTCGTCGGCTATATCGGTGTCAACGGCGCGGGCAAGTCCACCACCATCAAAATGCTGACCGGCATCCTGCTGCCCAGCGGCGGGGCGGTGCGGGTGCTCGAGCGTGATCCGTATCAGCAGCGTGTGCCGAACGCCCGCGACATCGGCGTGGTCTTCGGGCAACGCTCGCAATTGTGGTGGGACTTGCCGCTGATCGAGTCGCTCAACTTCATCCAGCGCATCTACGAGATTCCGCCAGCATCCTTCAAACGGCGTCTGGACGAATTTGCCGAAACACTGGAATTGAAAGCCCTGTTCGGTACGCCCATTCGCAATCTATCGCTGGGCCAGAAGATGCGCGCCGAGCTGGCGGCCACGCTGATCCACGATCCGCAGGTGGTCTACCTGGACGAACCGACCATCGGCCTCGATCTGCTCGTGAAAGAGCGCATTCGTGAGTTCATCAAGGCGCAGAACCGCCAACGCAACGTCACGGTGATCCTGACCACGCACGACCTGGGCGACATTGAGGAGATTTGCCAGCGCGTGATCATGATCGACGCGGGACGCATCATCTATGACGGGCCGCTGAGCCTGATCAAAGCCCGTTTTGGCAAGTTCCGCGAGATCACGCTGGAGACGGCTAGCCCCATCGGGCTGTTTGCGCTGCCAACGGGTGCGGAGATCGTCCAGCAGGCCGATCAGCGCTTGACGCTGCGCTTCGATCGGACGGTTACGACCGCCAGTCAGGTGGCGGCGGCGATCATGAATCAACTGGAAGTGGCCGACTTTTCGCTGGCCGAACCTGATCTGGCGTCGATCGTTAAACAGATTTACAGTGGAGCCTTGCACGCCTGAAGCCCGTCATGGCGAGCATCCCGCCCAGCGCGCCGCCGACGCCACGTGTCGGGTACGGCGTGAGCGGTGTGCAACGAAGTCGAAGGGTGTGAAGCAAGCGCGTTGTTTAACCTGAAGACAGCTTCGTCGTCTGGGAGATTCCGCGCAGTGATACGATAAAACCATGAACCGCCTTCGTCACCTCTTCAACGTTTACGGCGCGGTACTGGCTGCCGTGCCCAAGTTTTACACCGCTTATCGCGCCTGGGTGTGGATGGAGTTCGTCGTCCAGATTCTGGCGATGGTGGTGTTGTATTTCTTCTGGCAGGCCGTGTATGCCAGTGGCGGGGCGTTGGGCGGGCTGACGTTTCAACAGACCATCAACTACGTGATGCTGGCCCAGATGCTGATGCCGCTGGTGGAAAATCGCTTGATCTTTAATTTCGGCTGGATGCTGCGCGAAGGGCAAATCGCGATCGATCTCCTGCGCCCCATGGATTTCCAAGCGCGTCTGTACGTGGATGCCGTCGGTAATCTGTTTTTGAATTTGCTGGTGAAAGCGCCGCTGTTGATCATGGCTGTGGTGTTCTTTCAGGTGCAGCTGCCGCGCGATGTGACGACGTGGCTGGTCTTCATTGTGGCCCTGGCCCTGGGCCACGCCGTGATGTTTTTCTTCGACTGGATTTTCTCGTGTCTGGCGTTCTACAGCACCGAGACGTGGGGGTTGAGCGTGGTGCGCGTGGCGGTGGTGACGTTCTTCAGTGGCGCAATCGTTCCGCTACAAATGATGCCGCACTGGCTGCAGACTACGGCCAATCTGCTGCCGTTCGCGCAGTCGGTGTACGTGCCCGTCTCGTTTCTCAGCGGCGTGACGCCCAGCAGTGCCGCAGCCCAAGCCTGGCTGATCCAGCTGGCCTGGCTGATCGGCCTCGGCGTCATCTCGCGCTTGGTCTTCAGGCGTTCCCTGCGTAAAATCACGGTGCAGGGCGGGTAGCCGTTACGAATCACGCAATACGCATTACTTCTTTCATGCTAAGACGTTACACGTCACTCTACTGGTTTTTCCTGATCCAGCGCTTTAAGATTCTGATGGAATACCGGCTGAACTTCTTCATCGGCCTGACCTCCACCATTTTCCTGCAAGCGGCGGGGTTGCTGGGCATCTGGGTGATTGTCAGTCAGGTGCCGGACCTCAACGGTTGGACACTGGATCAGGTCCTGCTGATCTACGGCCTATTGACGCTGGCCAAGTCGATCAATCACATGTTCGCCGATAATCTGTGGGTCATCGGCTGGGGCTACGTCCGGCCGGGCGGCTTCGATCGGTTCCTGGTGCGCCCGATCAACCCGCTGTTTCACCTGCTGGCCGATCGCTTCTGCCACGACGGCCTCGGCAACTTTCTGGTCGGTGCGGCGCTGGTGATCGTGTCGTCGATCAATCTGCATCTCGTGTGGACGCCGTTGAATCTGTTGTATCTGATCGTCGTCGTCATCAGCGGCGGCGTGATCTTCATTGCGCTCAATCTCATCACGGCGACCAGTGCCTTTTGGATCATCGAGTCGATCCCCGTGACACAGATCGTCTTCAATACACATGAGTTTGCGCGTTTCCCACTGACCATCTACCCTAAGGCGATCCAGCTGTTCTTGACGATCCTGATTCCGTACGGCTTCGCGTCGTACTATCCGGCTACTCAAATCCTGGGACGCGATCCCGGCCTGTTAGCCTGGCTGCCGCCCTTCGTGGCACTGGTGTTGGCGGTCTTCAGTTATCGTGTGTGGTTGTTTGGCTTGAAGCACTACGGGGGGACGGGGAGTTAGCGGTTGGAAATTAGACGCTTCGCGTGGAAGTGAGAGGTTGGAGTACGCTTCCTTGTTTCTTTGCCTACTTGTTTCCTGATCTTGGGAGGTTGAAATGGGGCGTGAACAAGATCGTCGGGCGGCGATTGCCCAGGCGCAGATCGAATTGAACAAGCAGCCGATCTATCTGGATACCGAGACGACCGGCCTGAAAGACCACGATCAGATCGTCGAGATTTGCCTGCTCGATCACGACGGCTCGATTTTGTTTGATTCGTTGGTCAAGCCCACAGTGCAGATGCCACCCGATGCCACCCGCGTCCATCATATCACGGATGCCATGGTCAGCACGGCCCCGACGTGGCCTGAGCTCTGGCCGCAACTCGAGGCGCTGCTCGCCGGGCGCCGCGTCGCTATCTATAATGCGGAATATGATCTGCGGCTGATGCAGCAATCACATCACCTGCACCGGTTGCCGTGGTCCACGAGCCTTAATCACTTTTGCGTCATGAAGTTATACGCCCGGTTTCGTGGGGATCAGAATGCGCGTACGCGGGATTACCGCTGGCACAGCCTGGACGACGCGCGCTGGCAATGCGGGCTGGCTTTGCCCAACGCCCATCGTGCCCGTGCCGACACGTTACTGACGCGCGCACTGTTGCACTTTGTGGCGGCGCAAAGATAAACAAAAACGCCCGATCAACTCGATCGGGCGTGTGCTTTACCGCACCTTCTCTTCCTGGGCTGTTCGCACCAGTACTTTGTAAACTTCGCGCGAGCTGCGCCGTAATTCGTGCATCACCAGCCCTAGCTTGGCCTCTTTATTCACCATCGTCGCCACAGCGGCCTCCGGTCCGGCGGGCACGACGATGATGCCGCCTTCCGTGCCGTCCAGCAAAATGCGATCGATCTCGCCACGGGCTAGGCGGCCCAGGACTCGCTCACCTAACGCGATAATCGCGGCAGCCATCGCTGCGATCTGTGGGCTATCGACGGGATTGCTTGTACGTGAGCGGCCTTCGCCCGAATAGGCGGCGACGACAAAGCCTTCAATGCTCACGACGACCGTTCCGTGCAAGCCGTCAACGCTTTTGTGCAAACGGCGTAAGATGTCTTCTAAGACTTGGACGCGATATTCAGGCATAGGTGTAAACCAACGTTAGTATACCCCGTATCCCAAGCCGAGGCAACTGCGAAAGGGTTACAGTCAGGTAACGGTCACGTTAGGCGGTCTGCCGAAACTGGTTCGTCAACGCTTCGGCCAGCACGACGGCGGCGCGCGGGTGCGATCGATGCGCGCGCCGGATGAGCGCGATCTGCCAGACGGGCAGAGCCGCATCGCGCAGCGGCAGTTCAACCAACGTGCCCGCCTTCAATTCCAGGCGTGCAGAGATTTCGGGAATGATGCTCACGCCCACGCCTGCAATCAACAAGCCTTTCACCAACTCGACCGGGCTGAGCTCCATCCACTGCTTGCCCCCATCGTTCACGCTGGCTTTGACTTCTTCCAGGAAGGCTTGATAAGCCGGGCCCCAGTAGGATACCAGCAGGCGGTCGGCCGCCAAATCCGATCGGCTGACCGCGCCCAAAGGACGGGCGTCGCCCGATCGGTTTGATCCGGCGACGCAGATCAACTTCGAGCGAAAGGTTTGCACGGTCTCGATCTGCGGATGGACGATCGGGCCGGAGATCAACGCCAGTTGCACCACTTCATCCAACAGCAGGCCAGGCGATTCCCACGAATGCGCCGATCGGACTTGAACCTCGAAGTCAGGATGTTCCTGTTGAAACGCCACGAGCGCCGGCGCGAAGAGATAGGCTCCGGCCGTCACCGTCACGGCAATACTCACGCGCCCGCGCGATCCGGTATGCGCGGCGTGCACGGTTTCCTTGCCCTGCTTCAGGACGTCGAGTGCGCGCTGGGCATACGTGAGAAACGCTTCACCTTCCGGCGTCAGCGTCACGCCGCGTCCCTGACGTTGCACCAACAGCGCGCCCACTTCGCGCTCCAGCGAACGGAGGCGATCGCTGATGGTGGGCTGCCCCAGTTCGAGCTCGGACGCCGCGCGGCTCAGACTGCGATGCCGGGCGACGAAGAGGAAGGCAAGGAGTTGATCTTCGGTCATTGGCGGTTGGTTGTTGGTGGCTGGCAGCTGGTCGCTAGTACGAACTATCGGGTTTTCCGATGATGGGTATCACTCGATCGGGATTGATCCATCTTCCAGATGAATTATACTGGAAAGCGTCAAACGTCAAGCGTAAAACACAAATTACCTCGCGAGGTTCGTCATGACTGTTCTGCCCCAAACTGTCTTCGCGCAGCGTGCGAGCTTCTACACGACGAGCGCCGTACACAAAGATAAAGCCGTGCTCGATCGGTTGGTTCAGTTGGCACAGGTACAGCCCACCGATCGCGTGCTGGATGTGGCGACGGGCACGGGTCACACCGCGTTCGCGTTCGCGCCGCATGTGCGCGAAGTGATTGCGACCGACATCACGCCGGAGATGCTAGCGGAAGGCGAGAAGCTGCGCCTAGCGGCCCACCACTCCGCCGGGGTGGACATGGGCAAGGATGAAGGCAGAATCGCCAATGTCGAGTTCCGATTAGCTGATGCGCACGATTTGCCATTTGAAGATGAATCATTCGACATTGTAACCTGCCGCCGAGCGGCGCATCACTTCGTGGATATTCGTCAGGCGCTGCGCGAGATGCACCGCGTCCTGCGACCCGGCGGCCGGCTCGTCATCGATGATCGCAGCGTGCCCGCAGATGATTTCGTCGATGCAACGTTGAACCGTCTCGACGGGCTGCACGATCGCTCGCATGTACGCGAATATCGGTCGAGCGAGTGGCGGAGCATGCTGCAGGACGCCGGATTCACCGTTGAAGCGATTGAGCTTTACACCAAACATCGTCCGCTCTCGGCCTTTACTAATGGCGTCGAAGCGGAGAGCGTGGCGGAGATCGAGCACATCATCGCTTCATTGAATGATGCCCAGCGTATCGCACTGAACGTGACCGAGAAAGACGGCGAGATCTACCTCGATCACTGGTATGTGATGGTTGTGGGCGTGAAGGACTAACCGTCATTGCGAGCGCCCGCAGGGTGCGAAGCAATCTCAGCGGCCAAGGAGATTGCTTCGGCGCTGCGCGCCTCGCAATGACGCGGCAAGAAGACGGTGATATACTACGAGCATGACCGCCGAGATTCCTGATTTTGATCGCGCTGTGCGTGAAGCATACTCCGAGGTGAACTATGACATGGTGCCTGTCCTGGCAAAATTATCGCCCGAACAGCGTTTTGCTATGATCGGCGATTTGGCTGATCACGCCCGCGAGACGTACATCACGCAGGAATTGCACGCGAACCCCACTCTATCACGGGAAGAGGCGCGACTGCGCGCGGCCGAGAGGATGCTCATCGATGGCGGAGTCGATCCTAAGATCGTACAGAGAGTTTGTCGGCGCAGTTGTTGATGTGATATGCCAATGCAAAGTGTTGTGAGAAATCTACGAATTGGACTCGTGTCAGTAGCTGTAGGGTTTATTGGGTGCCCTGCCATTGCAATCGCAGCGCAGATGTTTGACTCGATCGTTAAAGCCCTGAAAGAATCGGTTGCTGGTTTAATTGGCACGCTCTTTCTGATTGTGATTGCCGCAGTTCTCATTGAGATTAGCGCTTATAAATTCGCGGATGGCGGTATGAAAATTACTGCTTGAGTGTTGAGTAAAACCAATGCACACCGCAGTGTTGCTGCGGCAATCAGTATCGTCTTGGGCGGGATGTCGGGCGCTCTGTTGGGGGCGGTCTTATATCGACTAGTCTGGATGAGTGCTCAATAAGGAAAAACAAAATACTGTGCGGGTTTGTGCCGCCTATTCAAGCGAGGGGAACAATGATTCAGAAGGATTTTTTCAAAGCACGCGATACATTCGATACCGGCTCAGGGCAAGCCACATTGTATCGCCTCAGCGCATTGGGCAACGTGGAGCGGCTGCCGTTCTCGATCAAGATCATGCTCGAGTCGGTGCTGCGCAATTGCGACGGTTACGTGGTCACCGAAGAAGATGTGAGGACGCTGGCGGATTACAACGCCAAGTCGCCTGCGTCCGTAGAGATTCCATTCAAACTGACGCGCGTGGTGATGCAGGACTTCACCGGCGTGCCCGGCGTCGTCGATCTGGCGGCGATGCGTGCGGCGGCCAAACGCCTGGGTGGTGATCCCAAAAAGATCAACCCGCTCATCCCGGTCGATCTGGTGATCGATCACTCGGTGCAAGTGGATTACTTCAATCAGGCCAACGCGCTGCTGCTCAATTCCGAGGTCGAGTTTGAGCGCAATCGCGAGCGGTATGAGTTCCTGCGTTGGGGACAACAGGCCTTCAGCAACTTCCGCGTGGTGCCGCCCGCGACGGGCATTATCCATCAGGTCAACCTGGAATACCTGGCCAAGGTTGTGGCGCTGCGTGACGGTGTGGCCATGCCCGATACAGTCGTCGGCACGGACAGCCACACGACAATGATCAACGGCGTGGGTGTTGTGGGCTGGGGCGTGGGCGGTATCGAGGCTGAAGCGGTGATGCTGGGCCAGCCGCTGTACATCCTCACGCCGAAAGTCGTGGGCATGAAATTGACGGGGCAACTGCGCGAAGGCGTGACGGCGACCGATCTGGCGTTGACCGTGACGCAAATCCTGCGGAAGCACGGCGTCGTCGAGAAGTTCGTCGAGTTTTATGGCGCGGGCCTCAGTCAAATGTCATTGGCCGATCGCGCGACGATCGCCAACATGGCACCCGAATATGGTGCGACGCTGGGCTACTTCCCGATCGATGCGGAGACGCTCAACTATTTGCGCCGCACGGGTCACAACGAAGCTGAAGTGTTGCTGGTCGAACGTTACGCCAAAGAACAGGGTCTCTTCCGCACCGATGCGACGCCCGATCCTGAATTCAGCGAAACGTTGGAACTCAATCTGGCCGATGTGGTGCCCAGCCTGGCCGGGCCTAAGCGCCCGCAGGATCGTGTGCCACTCACCGAGATGAAGCAGTCGTTCGAGTCGGCCTTGGTCGCCCCCATAGAGGAACGCGGCTTTGGCCTAGCTGAAGAGGATCTTTCCAAGAAGAGTGCCGTCAAGCATAACGGCAGCAGTGCTGAAATCGGTCATGGCGCGGTGGTGATCGCGTCGATCACGTCGTGCACCAATACCTCGAATCCATCGGTGTTATTAGCCGCCGGGCTTGTCGCGAAGAAGGCGGTCGAGCGCGGACTGAAGCCGCCAACCTACGTGAAGACCAGCCTCGCGCCGGGATCGAAAGTGGTGACGGAGTATTTGAACGAAGCGGGCTTGCTATCTTATCTGGAGCAGATCGGTTTTGGCGTAGTGGCCTACGGCTGCACGACTTGCATTGGCAACAGCGGACCGCTACCCACGCCGGTATCGAATGCGATCATGGAAGGCAACCTCGTCGCGGCGGCGGTGTTGAGCGGCAATCGCAACTTTGAAGGGCGCGTGAACCCGCACGTGAAGGCCAACTATCTCGCTTCGCCGCCGTTGGTGGTGGCGTATGCGCTGGCCGGAACCGTGGATATCGATCTCGCGCGTGAGCCGCTCGGGGTGGATCAAGCCGGGCAGCCGGTGCTGTTGAAGGACATCTGGCCGACACAAAAAGAAGTGTCTGATCTGATGGCTAGCTCGATCAAGCCGGAGATGTTCCAGAAATCCTACGGCAATGTGTTCGCGGGCAACTTGCAATGGAACGCCATCCCGGTGGCCGGCGGTGAGTTGTATCAGTGGAATGAAACCTCGACGTACATTCAGCATCCGCCGTTCTTTAACGACATGTCGCTGGACGTGCCGCCGATCAAGCCGCTCAGCAAGCTACGCGTGCTGGCGATCTTCGGCGATTCCGTGACGACGGATCACATTTCGCCGGCGGGCAACATCGCGGAGAACAGCCCGGCGGGACAATATCTCATCGCGCAGGGTGTGTCGAAGCTTGACTTTAACCAGTATGGCACGCGCCGCGGCAACGATCAGGTGATGACCCGCGGCACGTTCGCCAACATCCGTATTAAGAATTTGATGGTGCCGGGCGTGGAGGGCGGCGTGACACTGCATCAGCCCACGGGCGAGCTGACGAGCATCTATGAGGCAGCCATGAAGTACCAGCACGCGGGAATTTATTCCGTGGTGCTGGCGGGCAAAGAATATGGCACCGGCTCGAGCCGCGATTATGCGGCGAAAGGTCCATATTTACAGGGGGTGCGCGTGGTCATTGCGGAGTCGTTTGAACGTATTCACCGCAGCAACCTCGTCGGCATGGGTATTCTGCCGCTGCAATGTCCACCCGGACAGAACGTCGAGTCGTTGGGTTTGACCGGCCAGGAAGAGATCGACATTGTGGGCTTGAACGATGAGCTCCAGCCGCGCCAGGATGTGATCGTGCGCGTGCAGCGAGCGGATGGATCGGTCATGGAGTTCCGCGCCATCGTGCGCATCGATACGCCGGTGGAGGTGGAATACTATCGGAATGGCGGCATCTTGCATGCAGTACTGAGGAAATTGGTGAAGGAAGCGTAAAAACCAACCGCCTGGAGGGTTCAACCCTCCGGGCGGTTTTCATTTGTTCGTTGTCAACCCGTTGCGTCAATCTTTGTTTGCGTGCACCAGATACGCTTCCACCATCAGCACGTTGGGGCCGGCTTTCTTGATGATGTCCAGATTCGTCGTGGCCGAGGCGATTTCTTCCACTTGCTCTGCCACGAACCATTGCAGGAAGTTCTGCGCGGCATAGTTCTTCTCGGCCAGCGCCAGCGTCAACAGATCGTTGATCTGATTCGTGGTGCGAATCTCCGCATCCAGCGCCAGCTGGGCGGCCGCTTCCGCTGAAGCAAATTCATTCTGCGGGGCGGGCAGGGCCGGAATCACTACTTTGCAGCCCGTCTCCAACAGGAATTGCGTGAACTTCATGGCGTGTTCGTGTTCCTCCGCAGCCTGTTTGGTGAACAGCTTGGCCAGACCTTGCAGGCTCTCGCCCTCAAAGTAGTTGGCAATGGCAATGTATTGAAGCGAATTGGCGAACTCATGGCCTACTTGTGCATTGAAGGCGGTTTGCAGCTTGTCACTCAACATGTTGAAATCCTCCAAGAATGTGTAGTCGCGCTTGAAGCGCGAAAGCGCCCAGCGTGATTGGCAGCTACATTATAACGTGTGAAAGATGAAACGTAAACGCAAGGTGTGCTGCGCCAGATGTCAGGGTGCTTGTCCAGTTAGATGCAATTTTTTAGCCAAAGTTACAGGGGGCGCCAGCCAAGCACTGACCGCCAGCAACCAACCACCAAAATCGGCTATAATTGGCGCGAACACTTCTGCGGGAGGCAAGGCTCATGTTAAAAATCAAGAATGCCAAGAAGAAAGTCCAACCGGGCACGCGCTATCCCAACGATGTGCGTATGGCGATCGAAATGGATCAGGGCTATCCCATGACGACCACGCAGGATGTGACGCTGGAGCAGCTGGCCGACGAAGGAAAATATACGGTCAAACAGATCGTGGACAGACTGGTGGAGCTGCGTCCGGCTTCTCGGACTGGAAAGTAACGTGGCCCAGCTGGTTGAGCCGACCCGCCGGTCGGCTTTTTTTATAGCATGCCAAATCAAGTGATTGTGCATTGCCCTTCAGTTGAACACTGGCTGCGCTTCACCGATCCGGTCGAGATCGTCAGCGCGCGATCGCTGGTCGAGGTGCTGCCGGCCCTGCAGCGCCTTGAAGCGCAAGTCCGCACGCAGCGGCTTTATGCGGCCGGTTACCTTGCTTACGAAGCTGCGCCCGCATTTGATGCTGCCTTGCGAGTTTGTTCGGCTTCTGGACTGCCGCTGTTATGGTTTGGTTTATACAAGCACGCTGAACCGATCGAGCTGCCGGCGCCCGATCGGCCGGCTGACCCGATCGGGCCGTGGGAGCCTACGATTACGTGGCTCGAATACGAGCGCGCGATCAACACGATCAAAGATCACATCGCCGCCGGACGGACATATCAGGTCAACTACACCTATCGGTTGCGTGCACCTTTCACAGGCGATCCGTGGACGTTCTTCTTGCAGTTGGCGCGCCAGCAAAACAACTATGCGGCCTACCTCGAACTTGATCGTTGGGTCATCTGCTCGGCGTCGCCAGAGTTGTTCTTCAAGCGGGATGGTCAGACGGTGATCTCCAAGCCGATGAAGGGTACGGCCCCGCGCGGCAGGACGTCGCGCGAAGATCGCGTCAACCTGGATTGGCTGCAGCACTCTGAAAAGAACCGCGCGGAGAATGTCATGATCGTCGATATGATCCGCAACGATCTGGGCCGCGTCGCGCAGATCGGTTCGGTGGAGGTCCCGCAGCTCTTCGAGGTTGAGCGCTATCCCACCGTATTGCAAATGACCTCGACGGTTGCCGCGCAGACCGGGGCCTCATTCGTCGATCTCATGACGGCGTTGTTCCCCTGTGCGTCGATTACGGGCGCGCCCAAGGTCAGCACGATGAAGATGATCGCCGAGCTGGAAACGACACCGCGCGGGGTGTACACCGGTGCGATCGGTTATCTGGCGCCCGGTCGATCCGCGCAGTTCAATGTGGCCATTCGCACGGTCACGCTCGATCGCGAAACAGGTTGCGCCGAATACGGTGTGGGCGGCGGCATCGTGTGGGATTCAGACGCGGCCGACGAATATCGCGAGTGCGAGATTAAAACGCGCGTGTTGACCAATCAGCCGCTTGAGTTTGATCTGTTGGAGGCCTTGTTGTGGACGCCCGTCGATGGTTATTTCTTGCTCGAGCGACATACCGCGCGTTTGCAGGACTCCGCCGACTACTTTGGTTTTCGGTTTGATCGGACTGCCTGGCTCAAGTGGTTGGAAGAAGTCAGCCGATCTTTGCCGCCGGTCGATCACAAAGTGCGGGTGAGGCTGTCGCGTGCCGGTGAACTAGCGCTGACGACTACGCCGTTGAGTGAAATCGCACGCGCCCCATTGCAAAAGGTGGCGCTGGCTCAACAGCCCATTGACAGCGCGGATATTTTCCTGTATCACAAGACCAGCCGCCGCGCGCTGTATGATACGGCCCGGGCCGCCCGACCCGCTTGCGCGGATGTGATTTTGTGGAATGAGCGCGGTGAGATCACCGAATCATGCAGTGCCAACATCGTGATCGAGCTGGAGGCAGAGTTGATCACACCGCCGCTGGAGTGCGGTCTGCTGGGCGGGACCTTCCGCGGCTGGTTGATCGATCAAGGACAAATCAGCGAGCGGGTGATCTCGATCGAGCTGGCGCGATCCGCTCGCCGCCTGTATCTCATCAATTCCGTGCGGAAGTGGATGGATGCGGTGTTGATCGATTGAGCCTCGATAAACGAGAGAAGATCATGCTGAAAGAGACCCCTTACTGGTGGGACAACGCGCCGGTACTGCCTAACCTGGTCATCCGTTCTTTGCCCGACCAAGCCGATGTGGTCATCGTGGGCAGCGGCTATACCGGCCTCTCGGCGGCGCGTGTCCTGGCTTTGCGCGGCGTCGACGTCGTGGTGCTGGAAAAAGAAACGTTTGGCTGGGGCGCCAGCTCGCGCAACGGCGGGCAGGTGTTGACGGGCCTGAAATTGGGACCGAGCGCACTGATCAAACAAGTGGGACTGACACGCGCCAAAGAATTGCATGCGCTCTCACTGGCGTCGATTCAGTATCTCGAAGACCTCATCGCCGAAGAAAACATCGGGTGTGAATACACGCGTCCGGGGCACATCGAAGCCGCCTGGAAGAATAGCCACTTTGCGCATTATCGCCGCGAGCAGGAAGTGTTGGCGCGCGAATTCAATCATCCCGTCACCTTGATCGATCGCGAAGCGCAGTCGTGCGAACTCGGCACGACATACTATCGTGGCTTGTTGATCGACGAGCGCAGCGGCGCGCTGCATCCCGCCCGCTTTGTGCGCGGCCTGGCCATCTGTGCGTCCGGTTCGGGCGCGCTGCTGTTCGAGAAGACCCCCGCGACGAAGATCATGCGCGCGGGAACCGGCTATGCGGTTGTCACGCCTCAGGGAACCATCCGGGTTGAGAATATCCTGATCGCGACCAACGGTTACACCGACAACGCGGCACGCGAGATTTGCCAACGCGTGTTTTCACTGGGATCGTACATCGTTGCCACGGAGCCACTGCCCGCCGACGTGGCCGAGAAACTCATTCCACGGCGGCGCGTCGTGTTCGATTCCAAGCGCTACCTTTACTACTTCCGCCTGTCGGCCGATAACCGCCTGTTGTTTGGCGGGCGCGCCGATTATCGACCGCCCACACCGCACTCCACGCGGAAGAGCGCCGAAATTTTACGGCGTGGCATGGTGCAGATCTTTCCCGAACTGAAAGATGTCAAGATCGAATACGCGTGGAGTGGCAACATTAGCTTGACCCGCGATTCCTTTCCGCGCGCCGGCCAATTCGAAGGACTTTACTATGCCCTGGGGTATGGCGGTCATGGCGTGGCGATGGCCACCTATCTGGGCGGGCAGCTGGCTAACATCATGTGCGGCGCGCCGGGCAAGAACCCATTCCAGGATCTGCCGTTTGATCCGCTGCCGTTTTACTATGGCAAACCATTCCTGCCGTTGGGCGCGTTGTATTACAAACTGCTCGACGTGATTCGCTAGAATCGAACCCGGGTTTCTCCATTTTGGGGGAACAGAACGACTGGCATGCAGAAATCCGATTTTACATTGAGCTTGGCCAAGGGGGATCATTTTGTCAGCCGGCCACCGCCTCATCCTGTCAGGCTTGCTCGCGGCATTGCTCTTGGCAACCTTCTTTCCTCCGATCGGCATCATGGCGCCCGCCGAAATTCCCAGCGAACCACTGCCACCCGATGTCAAGCTCGAGACGGTCATCCCAAGTGCTAAATACCTTGTCGCCATGGATTTCACTCCCGATGGACGCCTGTTGTATACCGAGCGTATTAGCGATTTTGTAGGTGGCACCTATCGGGGCTTTGTGCGTGTCGTGGTCAATGGACAGCTGCGACCTGAGCCGGTCTATGCTTTTCCCGTGTTGCATGAAGGTGAACGTGGCCTGTTGGGGATCGCCGTCGATCCTGACTTTGCCGTCAATCATTACGTGTGGGTTTACTTTTCCAGATATTCGGAACAACTCGACTGTGGCAGCAACTATAAGAACCGCGTGGTGCGCTTTGTCTTAAATAACGACAACACGCTGGCCGGTGAACCTGAGACGATGGGCTGCTTTCCGATCGGCCGTTACGAAACCATCCACAACGGCGGTAATTTGCACTTTGGGCCGGATGGCCGGCTGTACATCACGGTGGGCAACAATGACGCCAGGAACGATGGGGCTGATCCGGCGCAGAATTTAGGCTCACCCTTAGGCAAGCTGCATCGCTTCAACGGAGCTGGGCCGCTCAGTGTGCCGGCCGATAATCCTTTCCCTGGCAGCAGCATCTATGCCTATGGCCTGCGCAACTCCTTCGACTTCGACTTCGATCCGATCACGGGGCAGATCTTCGCCACGGAAAACGGCGACGCCTGTGACGACGAAGTCAACCGTCTCTTACCGGGCGGCAACTACGGCTGGCGGCCCAACTACCCATGCGACGATGGGGCACCCGGCGGACCGGATCCGCTGTACAACACCATTCCACCGGTGATCTACTGGCCGGCCAGCATTGCGCCAACCGGGATCACGTTCTATCGCGGCGATCTCATCCCTGAATGGAAAAACGATCTCTTCATGTGCGCTTTCAAGGATGGCGCCACGGCGCTGCATCATTTCAAGCTCAATGCGACGCGCACGGCCATCGTCGCGCACACGATCATCGCCGGGACGCAGTGCCGGACCGATGTGCTGACCGGTCCCGACGGGGCGCTGTATTATTCCGAAGGCGGCGGCTACTACCACGGCCCGATCAAGCGGCTGGTCCGGCGCACTTCGTTTGCCGCCACTTCCGTCGCTGCGCTGCCCATGAATCCGCCTTCGGGCGGGTCAGTGGACTACACGATCGCTCTGCGGCACAGCGGCGCGCTCTCCAATACGTTTGCGCTCACCGTGACGCTTCCCGCCGGACCGGCCTGGATCATCGGCGCGCAAGCGGAGCAGGGCAGCCTGACGCAGTTGAGCTATCAGGTGCAATGGTCGGGCACGGTGACGAACGCGGTCGCATGGACGGCGACGTATCGCTTGCAGATCAGTACGGTTCCCACGACGGCCTATCCGCTCACGCATGCGGTGCGGCTCACTGCGCCCGGCGCCACGACCGTGATCTTGACGCCCACGGTAATGGTCAATGGGGCGCTGACTTCCTTGCCGTTGATCTGGCGTGGCTATTGAAGCAACCGCCTGACGAGATGAGCGGCATGCTATAATCCGATCGACTTCGCAATTCATTTGGAGGAGACAGCCAGTATGAGCGCAGAACAAAAGATTTCGATTCGAAGCGGCAAATTGAACGTTCCCGACAACCCGGTGCTGCCTTTCATCGAAGGCGATGGTACTGGACCAGATATTTGGCGTGCCAGTGTGCGCGTCTTCGACGCGGCGGTCGAGAAGGCGTATCAGGGCAGGCGCAAGATCGCATGGAAGGAAGTGCTGGCCGGTGAGAAGGCCTTCAACACGGTCAACAACTGGCTGCCCGATGAGACCGTGGCAGCGTTCCGCGAATATCTCGTCGGTATCAAGGGGCCGTTGACCACGCCCATCGGCGGCGGCATCCGATCGCTGAACGTGGCCCTGCGCCAATTGCTCGATCTGTATGTGTGCCTGCGTCCGGTGCGCTGGTTCAAGGGGGTGCCCTCGCCCGTGAAACGGCCGGAGAAGGTCGATATGGTGATCTTCCGCGAGAACACGGAAGACATCTACGCGGGCATCGAGTTTGAGCAAGGCTCGGAAGCGAACCAGAAATTCCTGGCATTGTTCAAGGAAGCGTTTCCTAAAGAGTATGGCAAGATTCGTTTCCCGGATTCGTCGGGCATCGGTATCAAACCGGTGTCGCGAGACGGTTCGGAGCGCTTAATTCGATCGGCGATTCAGTATGCCATTAGCAATCAACGCAAGAGCGTAACCCTGGTGCACAAGGGCAACATCATGAAATACACCGAGGGCGCCTTCCGCAACTGGGGCTATGCATTGGCCGAAGGCGAATTCGGAGACAAGACTTACACGTGGGATCAGTGGGAGCGCACCAAGCGCGCATCCGGCGAGAAAGCGGCGAATGAAGAGCAGAAGGCCGAGTTGGCGAAAGGCAAGGTTCTGATCAAGGACGCCATCGCCGACATCACGCTGCAACAAGTGCTGACGCGCCCTGACGAATTCGACGTGATTGCCACGATGAACCTCAACGGCGATTATCTGTCGGATGCGCTGGCCGCGCAGGTGGGCGGCATCGGCATTGCGCCGGGCGGCAACATCAACTACGTCACCGGCCATGCGGTCTTCGAAGCCACGCATGGTACTGCGCCCAAGTACGCCAACCTCGATAAGGTCAATCCGGGTTCGGTGGTACTGTCGGGCGAGATGATGCTGCGCTACCTGGGCTGGACCGAAGCGGCCGATTTGATCGTCAAAGGCATGGACGGCGCCATTGGCAGCAAGACCGTGACGTATGATTTTGCGAGACTCATCCCTGAGGGTGCTCAAGAAGTCAAATGTAGTGAATTTGGGAACGCGATCATTTCTCACATGTAGACATACCAGGTTTTATTTCGCGGCTCGCTTTCCTCTTTGAGAGGCTAGTCGAATCCATGTAAGATAACAGAGCGTCAATTCTGTTATTGAGAGGAGAGTGAAATGACGACCATTACGCGCGAAGAACTCGACAAATTGTATAATGAACGAGGATTAACAATCCGGCAAATTGCTGCGCAGCTGGGCGTGTGTGACAAAACCGTGCAAAGCTGGATGGAAAAACACAACTTACCGCGCCGTGACCAGCATGAAGCCCAGCGCCGGTATTTCTTTAGTCGTGAAATGCTTGATGATCTGTACAACCAGCAAGATCTATCCACCTATCAGATTGCCAGGCAGTTAAATGTTGCTCACACGACCGTGCAGTGGTGGATGGAAAAGTATGACCTGCCGCGCCGTAAAAAGAATGAGTCTGCGAGAATATCTCACATCTCCTTCCGCCATCGCATCTACACACTAAATGAGATCGCTTTTAACCCGCCGCTGACCGACGAACAAGCTTACTGGTTGGGCTTTTTAATGGCCGATGGCTGTGTGCGTGACGACAATTCTATCACGATTGCTGTGCAGGCAGCCGATTATGCACATCTCGAGCAATTTCGCGCTTTCTTAGGCAGCAACCACCCTATCTATCAGCAGCAGCGCGGCACATATCATTCAGCGCGACTCACAGTCGCTTCGGCGCAATTAGCCGCAGCCTTGAAGCACTATGGTGTGATACCGCGTAAGTCCTTTGTAGCTAGTGCTTCACCCGTATTGGAACCCAATCCTCACTTCTGGCGTGGAATGATCGACGGCGATGGCTTTTTAAGTTGGAGCAGCAAAGGGAAAGCCCCCATTATTGGCCTATGTGGGTCGCAAGCCATCGTTAGCCAATTTGCAGCCTTTTGCTATCAGGTCAGCGATACCCGGTCCAATATACATACGATGAAAAACATTTATGAGTTTAAGGTCAGTGGCTTGAATGCGTTGCCTATTATTGCTGCCCTGTATGGGGTACCCGGGTCGGCGTTGCCTCGCAAATAGGCCAGGGCGCAGCAGATTATGCGTGAGTTTGGCGATGCGGTGATCGCGCATATGTAAGCGCGCACATGTAGGTTGGCAGATTGGTAATTGGTAGATTGGGCGAGGAATCTCTGAGCGGTTGGGGAGATTCCTCGTTGTTTTCAATACACTAGCGTTCACTATCAAGGAGTATCAATGTTCCCAATTATTATCAGCATAACAATTGGCGTGATTATTGCCCTATTGGCGGTGTTCGCGCTGCCGGTTAGACCTTGGATCTCGCGTACTGCAAAACGACGCAGCTCCGTCGCTTTACTTGTTGCCTTCATAGCCTTTCTGACGAGCTTTCTGGTATGGACGCTATTGGGTGCTAGCCTCAGAGACGTTTTTACGCCTAGCCTGGGTGCTTCTAATAATTGGATAGGTATGCTGCCAGAGTATCAAAAAAATCGGCCCGCCGTCATCAAGGAAGTGTGGATTCGACAAATTGTTCCGCCATCTTTGCGGCAAGCTTGTTATACAGATCGTATTGAGATATGCGATTTGGCAGACTGCTTGGAGTCGGCATCACAAGAATGTCCGGATGTTCCTTGGCGCGATATCGAAAAGGAACAAGCGAATTATCTCAATATGATTGGCATTTGCGGAATTGCGGCGTTAACGGGTAGCCTAGTGGCGTGGCGTTTTACTAGATCAATACCTGCACGGGACACTGTGATATGACGAATATAAATCAGACCGCTCGGTTGAGTCGTGCCCTGATTGTAGTGCGACAAAGCTGGGATACAGTGATCAGATACATCAGAAAGAACTAGGTAGCAAGGGATCTCCACGACAAGGGGAGGTTCCTCGTCGTGTTTTCGCTGGACACTCCGCGCAAATGAGGCTACACTTAGCGCAGAGGCCATGAGCGAGAAATCTGATTCAGAGCTGAATGACGAACTGCGCCTGGAAGGCGATCTGCGCAAGCTACTCAAAGACGGTGGGCGGGATAAATACGTCGTATCGGGAGATGAGGACATGGCAGTATCAGCCATTACTGAATTGATTCCGTTGCATGTAGATGCGGATGATGTTATCCGGGTCAGTGGCACACGCGTGACCCTCGATACACTGGTCGCGGCCTTCTCTGAAGGTGCTACCGCTGAAGAAATTGCCCAACAGTATCCGACACTGAAGCTGGCCGATGTGTATTCAGTCATCGGTTATTACTTGCGGCATCCTGCCGAAACTCAGACATATTTGCAGCAGAGACAACAGCGTGCCGAGGCGGCGCG
>JAUQXC010000098.1 GCA_030834825.1 Thermoflexales bacterium | reverse complement strand
AAGTGCGCGAACTGGCAGCTTTGATCGATCTCGTCGTCATCGGCCTAGGCCCGTTGGGCCGATCGCTCAGCACTGAAGTCAAAGCGTGGATGCGGCATTGCACTCGTCCCGTGTTGGCTGCGCCCTTAACGATCTCGGCCTTTCAGCATGCGCTGCTGGCTTATGATGGCAGCCCTAAATCCAAAGAGGCTTTATTTGTCGCGGCTTATTTGGGCGAGCGCTGGCGTACCCGCCTGACCGTGATCACGGTCAACGATCCAGGCCACGGGGATGAGGCGGAGTTGAAGTACGTGGGCCAATACCTGGAACTTCACGAGTTAGCCGCGGACTTGGTGCGGGTAAGTGGCCATGCGCCGGAGCAGATTCTCAAAGCAGTGACCGACCGCGGTTGTGATGTGCTGCTGATGGGCAGTTACACTTACTCGCCGTTGGTTGAAGTCGTGCGCGGCACGGCGGTCAATTGGCTGCTGCGCGACACGCCGGTGTCGGTGTTGGTCTGTCGCTAAAAACTGGAGTTTCTTTTACTCCTCGTTTAACTCGCTCTGCAGAAACCAGGCACCTTTGCGCTGCTTCGCATCCTGGCTCGGGTCCGTGGCTCTTTGAGAGCCACGGCGGGCCACCGGGCGTGGTGCGCGATCGTAATACAACTCAAACAGCCGTCCCTCTGCCACGCGCACTCGAAAATAAAATCGACCCACGCCCCACGATCCGCGTCCAGCGGCTGCTTCGGCATGCGCCGGTCGCATATTCGTTGCCATGCGGCCTTTGCGTTCGTAATCGTTCCAGGCTTCGAGCTCGGCGACAATGCGGTAGGTCTGTCCTTGCCAGACGAAGCCGTTAGGGCAGGGTGGTTTCTTCTCGTAGGTGGGTGGCCGATCGAAGATGACCTCGATCGCTTCGCCGATGAAGTGCTGAGGAATTAGCTTGGGCATGGTTCTCGGACACGGATGAACACTGGTTTCACAGACTTAACCTGATCCGAGTTCATCTGTGTCCCAATGTTACCACAGGCTGAGTTGCCAGCTGGGGCGTTGGCCATTCAACAAAACGAACGGTGCGGCCCGGGCGACGATGACCCCCAGGGCCTTGAGGTCTTTCAATTCGCGCAAAATGCTGGTGCGCCGCGCGACGAGGATGGCTTCCACGCCTTTGGGGCCGATGCCGGGCACGCGCAGCAGCTCACGCCGATCGGCCCGGTTGAGCTCGATGGGTGTTTCGACCAGATTTTGCCTAGCCCACGCGATCTTCGGATCGACGTCGAGCGGCAGAAAGCCCGCTTGCGTAAAGGGCATGTCTTCCAGATCGAAGCCATAATCGCGCAGCAAGAAGGAAGACTGATACAGGCGATGCTCGCGCCAGGGGTTTTCCGGCGTGTGATTTTCCAGGGGCGTGTCGCGCACCGGATTGAAAGCGGAAAAATAAGTGCGCGCCAGCCGCAGTTTTTTGATCAGATACGCCGTCGTCGAGAGAATTTCAAGATCGTTCTCCCCGACGGCGCCCACAACAAATTGCGTGGTGAGTGACGGCCATTTGCCCTGCCAGCCCAGGTGCGCCGGCTGCGTCTTACGAATTTCTTCGGCCCACTGCAAGGGCCGCAACAGTTCTTCCAAAAAAACTTTGTGCGGGGCCAGATCAGCCAGACGACGGGTGTTGGGGGCCTCGAGGTTGATCGAGATCCGATCGGAGAGCTGCATGGCCCGTTGAACTTGATCACGTTCGGAGCCGGGCATGATCTTTAAATGCACGTAGCCGCGATAGTTCAATTTGTTTCGCAGGATGTCGATGGAATCGATCAGCCTGTCCTGCGTGCGCACACCGCCGCCAGCAACGCCGGAGCTGAGGAACAGGCCCTCGGCAATGTGTGAGCGCTGCAATTCATTGAAGGTCTTGGCCATCTCTTCGGGTTTGAAGGTGGCACGGCGATAATCGCGGCCGGCGCGGAAGGGGCAGTAGTAGCAATCGCGTTCACAGGCCGAGGTCAACATGGTCTTGAGCAGGGCGATGGTCTTGCCACCCGGCATTTGCGCGTGATGGATCCCCAACGAATTCTTCTTGGTCTCCAAGGTGCTGGCACTGCCGGCCTGAATCTGTTCGTAAGCGCGTTTCAATTCCAAAGGCGAGTGACCGCAGGCGGCCGCTGAATTTGAGGGTGGTGCTTCGCCACGCTTTTCCTCGGCAGATTCAAAGGCGGCGTTATCGGCCAGGAGTTCCAACTTTGTTTTGGCGTCCATGCCCTAATTATAGAACGCATGTTCTTGAGAGTCAATAAGCTTTTTTAGTGGACAGGCCTTTCAAGTTGTCCACCTCAGCGAATGAATCAGCCACATTGCTGCGCTTCAGGTGCTAAAGTCGGTGTAGACGCGGCTTCGTCGGCGCAGGCCGACGATGGGCCTTGACCTGGGAGGCGCGACTTTGAGTTGCCGCTTTTCGGTGTAAACTTTGGGCTCGGAGGTCACAATGTCATTATTCACTGATCTTTTGCGTTGGCTGGTTTTGTTCGCGTGGCTCTCATGGTTCGTGTATTACTGGTCGGCTGGCAAGCGCGCGCTGGCCGATTTCAAGAAAGCTGCTCAAGCCGATCATCCGCCGCTGGACAAGTGGTTGATGGGCGCCATCGGGTTGATGTTTGCCATCTTGCTCGTGAGCGCGCTCGTGATCAACCTCGGCGCGATCCGGATCGATCCGGCGCTCGCTTGGCTGAGCTGGCCCGGCGCACTGCTGGCGCTCGGCGGCATGGGCGGCACGCTGTACTGCCGATCGGTCCTGGGTCGTTTCTGGACCGCGGATACCGCGCTGCGATCCGATCATCAAATCGTCGATCGTGGGCCGTACGGCCTGGTGCGCCATCCGATCTATACGGCGGTGAGTGCACAACTGATCGGCACGGCGTTGGTCTATCCAATCTGGATCGTCATCAGTGCGGCGCTGATGGCCGTGGTGGCTTATGCGGTGAAGGCCAATCTGGAGGATGATTATCTGGCGCAGCATTTGCCGGGCTATGAGGGTTATCGCCAACGAGTGAAGTATCGCCTGGTGCCGGGCGTGTGGTAGATTACTTGATCACCCCCAACCGATGTAGATAGGCTTTAGCTACTGGCCTTGTTATCGGGGAGTTCTTACGCACTACTCGTTACGATCCCATCTCTCGCAACGCATCGGGATCGACAATCGTGATCTGGTTTTGCTCCATGCGAATGACACCGGCGCGTTTCAGATTTCCCAGCGCCTTGTTGGTGCTTTCACGCGTCGCGCCGATGAGGCTGGCCAGATCGCTTTGCGTCAACGGCATATCGATCTTCACGCCGTCCGCGGTGACACAACCATGCCCCTGCGCCAGTTCCAGCAGTTTGCGTGCCAGGCGGCTGGGCACATCGTGCAGCGTCAGATTGCCCACTTGCAGCGTGGAGTAGCGTACCCGCACGACCAGCGCCTGCATGAAGTTGTAGGCTAACTGCGGTGAGACCAAGAGGTGCGCACGCAGCCGCTCCCGGCTCAGCACATGCACGATCGTTTCGTCGGCGACAATGGCGCTGGCCGAACGCGGCATCCCGTCGATGGCGGCCAGCTCGCCAAAGATGTCCCCTGCGCTGTAAAAGATCACCGAGGTTTCCTGGCCACCGTCATCCTGCACGTAGATGCGCACGCGTCCCGCTTCGATGAGATACAGCGCCTGACCGGGATCGCCTTGAAAGAAGATCGTTTCGCCCTGTTGAAAGTGGCGCACGGTGAAGTCTTTCGCCAGCGCCGTGAGTTCGGCGTCGCTTAGATTTGTGAAGAGCGGCAGGCGCTTGAGGAATTCAATTCGATCGGCCACACGTTGCTCCGGGTTGCGCACGGCGAGGTCGGCACCATTGTACCTGCGGTACAGCGGATTGACAATGAAGCGATGTGTAATCGTGAGTGTGTCGGTCATGATTGCCATTCGTCCGTTGCGTAAGTTGTAAGCCGTGAATGAATTTTTACCACAAAGTACGCTGCACCCCAGTGGCCACCGTTGTCCTGCAACGGGCATGGGCAGATCGCAGAGTTTTCAGGCCGGCCCCATTGTTCTGAGCGTGCTCCGCGCACTGCCCGTGTCCGCCGCGCATGCGTGCCGCCAGGCCCCGGTGGGGCCTGGGTACGGCAAGCGGCGGGCCACTCGGTGCTGCGGTAAATCTCTTACATACGCCCCAGTGCCAGACCGATTAACACCGCCACGGCCAAGCTGCTGAGCCATTCGGCGATGTAGAGCGTGGTGCGGTTGCTGCCAAAATACTGCGGGCTTTCCAGCACCAAACGGG
>JAUQXC010000097.1 GCA_030834825.1 Thermoflexales bacterium | reverse complement strand
CGCACACGCGCCATCGCCGCGTAACCAACTTCGTCGTCAATTTGCTCTGCGGCCTGATGGCCTATTGTCATCAGCCGAAAAAGCCGTCGCTGCATCTTGACGCCTTGCCGCGCTTGACGGCGGCTTAAACCGAATTCACGTAATTTAACTGAAGGCCTCTGAGGTCCAAGGTGGCAGGCTGCACAATGGACAGCCTACTTCAATGGGTCATGCAGCAACGGCAAACTTTCTTGGCTCATTCGGTGAATCAAGGAGGCAGCGAAATTTGCGGTAAGATTACCCCATCCTCCCTACCTGGAGTTGCATATGCTCGTGAATATTCAGACCCTTATCGATGAAGCGAAATGCTATGAAGCGGCCAGTTACGTTGGCCAGACGGCATCCGCTGTCCCGCGTGCTCGGCCGCGGCGATTACTAAGCCCGGATTTCACACGCATCAAACCCATCGGCAACGCTACCAGTGTCGGGCGTGTGGGCGCCAATTCGATGATTTAACTGACACCCTCTTTGAAGGTCATCATCAGCCGCTGTGCACGTGGGTGTTGTGCCTGTATTTCATGGGCCTGAATCTCTCGACGCAGCAGATTGCCGCCGAGTTAGATTTGCCTCCCGACGACACACACGATATGACGACGCACCTGCGCGAAGGCATCGAGATAAAAAAAGCCTGTCACCCTCAGCGGCGATATTGAACTGGACGAAGTGTATGGGATCGCCGGGCATAAAGGCCACCCCCAAATTGTGGTGGAATTAGGCCGCAAGGGCCGCCGGCGTCGCTTGAAAGGCAAACGCGGGCGCGGCACCTTAGCCGATGAGAAGCCGCCGATCTTTGGCCTGTTGCAGCGCGATGGCGAGGTCATCATTGCGATGTTACCCAATGTGCAACGCGTGACGATTGAGCCGCTCATTATTGTGGATTTTGTGGTCGATGTGCGCGCCCCCACGCCCAGCGCGGCGGCGGAACTCATCACGCCCGATGGGGCCGAAGTGCGCTCGCTGGTTGATGGGCGGCGCTGGAACTGACTTCGGTCATGACCGATCGAATTCGCAACGCCCGCCTTGGCTTGGCGGCGAACGTGCGGGCCTTGCAGCATCTCTCGCCACGCGTGAAACTGCGCAATGCACGTCAACGGTTGGATGATGCCAGTGGCAGGATGCAAGATGCAGTCAGACATCAACTTGCCCTCAGACGCGAGCGCATGCTGAGTTTGTCGGCGCAGTTGACCGTCTACAACCCGCTCGGCGTACTGGCGCGCGGCTACGCCGTGGTTCGCACGATCGATGGCCAGGTCGTGAATCAAGTGCAGCCCGACGAACGCCTGTCGCTTCGAGTGAGTGATGGAGAGTTTGGCGTAAAGGCTGAAGGATAAGGAACGAAGCATGAAGAAAGCCGCTAAATTGCAGCCAATTGAGAATATGACCTTTGAGCAGGCCTTTGCCGAACTGGAAGACTTTGTTCGCAAATTGGAAGGCGGCGACTTGCCGCTGGAAGATTCGCTGGCGTTGTTCGAGCGCGGTCAGCAGCTCGCGGTGTACTGCGGCAAAATGCTGGACGATGCGGAGTTAAAGATCGAGCAGGTGGAAGAGTAGCGCCGATCGCGTTTCTGTGGTCAGGTTGGTAAGGATCATGCGGCCAGCCCTTGCTGAACGGCTTGAATCAAAGTTGTCATGTCATACGGCTTCTGAAGAAAACCGACCGACCGCTGACTGGCAAAGCGGTGAGTGACTTCGGTCTGTTGATAACCCGAGGACAGGATGATGGCGGCCTGGGGGTTGACTCGCCGTAACTCCTGGAACGTCTCTTCGCCGCTCAAGCCTGGCATGGAAAGATCAAGTACCACCAGGCGGATGTCGGCCTGGCGCTCGCGATACAGCGCCAGGCCCGCCAGACCGTCGGCCGCGGTAATGACCGTCAATCCCACAGATTCGAGAATGTCTGTGGCTGCCTCGCGCACCGAGTCCTCATCGTCGATCACTAACACCAGCCCCTGAGTGGATGCTGCGCCCGGTTCAGGTTCGGCGCGGACCGGCGTCGTTGGCTGAGCCGCGCTGACCGGGAAATACAGGGTAAACGTCGTGCCTGTGCCCGGTTCGCTTTCAACACGCAGCCCGCCCTTATGGCTCCGCACGATGCCGAGTACGGCGGCCAGACCCAGGCCGCGGCCGGTGACCTTGGTAGTAAAGAATGGATCGAAGACTTTGGACAGCGTGGCCGCATCCATGCCGGAACCATTGTCCTTGACGCTCAACGTTGTATAGAGGCCGGACGTCAGTGGCGAGCCGATATATTTCCATACCTGGACGTCTGCCGGCGTGATGTAATACGTGTCGGTCGTGACGCGGACGATGCCCGGCTTTCGCCCGATCGCTTCGGCGGCGTTGATGATCAGGTTCATGACGATCTGCTGCATCTGACCGACGTCGCCTTCGATAACCGGCAGGGACTCAGCCAGGTCCGATACCAGGCGCACGTTCTTCGGAATGGCGACCTCAAACAGGTGCAGGTTCTCCCGAATCAAAGTATTGAGATTGACGGGCAGAACCTGAAATTGACCACGGCCCGAATAGGCCAGCAGTTGGCGGGTAAGATCGGCCGCCCGGCGAGCCGCACCGACCGCTTTCTCGATGTGTGCGCGCGGCGCACTGTCGGCCGGTAGTTGCACCAGTGCCAGGGAAGCTTGTCCCAACATGGCGACCAGCAAATTGTTAAAGTCATGTGCGACGCCGCCGGCCAGGACGCCCAGGCTTTCCAGTTTTTGAGCTTGCCGCAGCGCTTCTTCAGCCTGCTTTCGTTGCTCATCGCGCTGCAACGATTCGACAGCATAGGCCAGATCCGCCGCCAATTCCTCCAGTAAGCGTAGCTCCCGATCGTCAAAGAACGCCCGCTCGGCCGAGTAGAAATGAATCGCGCCCCAGATTTGACCGGATACCCTCAACGGCAGCACGGCCAGCGAGCGGTGGCCCTGCCTGAAAGCCACTTCACGCCAGGGTGCCGGGGGTCCATCGTGCTCAATATCGTTCGACACAAAGACATGACCTTCTCGAATGGCCGTGGCCGATGGGTCACCACGGTCCGAGATATGTTCTGACAGCGAGATAGGAAGATGTTCGAAGTGACCTTCAGTGTGGCCGTAGCGCGCCAGAAGTTGCAGCATCTGCGTGTGCTCATCGACCCGACCGATCCAGGCTAACCTGAACTGACCGACCTCAACTGCCACCCGGCACGCCTCCTCAAACAGGTGTTGTCGATCGCGCAGCCGTACAATGGCCTGGTTAATATCGCTGAGGACCGCATAGAGGCGGTTAAGTCGAATGATTTCCTGTTCCGCCCGTTTGCGGTCGGTGATGTCGTGGATCAGAGACAGATAGTGAGGTTCTCCGCCCAACTCGATCAGCGCCGTCGCCACCAACCCAATTCTGATCTCGCCCGACTTGGTGCGAAGGTGAAACTCGAAAGTGTCAACCGAACTTTGCGTTTGGAGTTCTTGTAGCCGTGGCGCTTGTTCGGCTGGATTTACCCACAGATCCAGCTCGTTTGAAGTGCGACCGATGATGTCTTCACGCGAATAGCCCGACGTCGTGACAAATACGTTATTCACATCGACGAAGCGGCCATCAGCCGCACGCACAATACTGATCGCGATCGGGCTGTGACGGAAGGCCGTCGAAAAACGTTCTTCACTTTCGCGCAGGTCGCGATACGCCAACAGGCTGGCCAGGGCGTCCCCCAGCCGTCGGCCGATCTCCTGGAACAATTTCTGCTCGGCCTGCGTCCAGACCCGCGGGTAAGAGCATTGATGCAGTCCGAACACCCAGGGCTTACCTAACCTGGGATAAACCGGCACGAACATCTGGGACTGAACGCCGAATTGCTTGGCCGTCGAGATGGGTCTGTCCGTCCCGGCAATGTAAATCACGGGGGTATCAGACGCCAGCGCTTCCCGCATATTCTGGGCTTCGCCGGGGGACATCGGCACATCCACATTCAAGACCTTGGCGCCTGGATATTCAGGCCTGGTGATTTCCATGGGTACACGAAACGACGTCGCAGCCGGGTCGCACGGATAGAGGAGCCAGGCCCGGTCGCACTCAAAGATCGAAAGCACCACGTCGAGCACATCGTGCATCATCTGTTCGTGATCGCTCGTCCGCTGCATGGCCCGATTGACCTGATCCATGCTCTCGAAGAATCGCAGATGGGCCTGATGTTCCTCTTCCGCCTGCTTACGGTCGGTGACATCGTGGAAGGTCAACACCGCGCCTAGCAAGTGTCCATCCGTATCCCGCACCGGCGCAGCGCTATCCTCCAGCCAGAGATACTCGTCAGTCTGCGCGCTGTAAACGCCCAACACCACCTCGCGCACCACCTCACCGCGCAGCGCGCGCTGCACCGGCACGTCGTCCGTATTGGTAATCGGTTGCCCATCTTCCCAGATGGATTTGTACAGTGGCGCCCGCTGGGCCAGCGGCAGCGTGGGCGATACCGCCGTCAAGCTGAAGAAGCGTTCAGCGGCCTCGTTCGTTCGAACGATCGTACCGTCGGGAGCGTACAGGACGACGCCTTCGGTCATGGACGCGAAGACCGCGTCGAGTTCTGCCGCCCGCGCCTCGGCGCGTTCGCGCTCGTGCTGCACCTGGGCCAACAACTTTTCGCGTTCCGTCACATCGTGCCAAACGATCACTGCGTCCGCGGCCTGATCGCCGGCCCGCAGCGGCGTAGCGGAAGCGCGGATGAGCCTGTCCCGGCCTTGCGCATTGGTGAGGATAAAGCGGCCTTCGCTCACCACCTCGCCGCGCAGCGCGCCTGCGGACGGCAACTCGTCGATGTTGACGGCGCGCCCATCCATATGGCGCAGAGCAACTCGGCGGACTAGCGTCTCCCGATCGTGGCCGACCGGGTCAAAGCCGAAGGCCGCCATGGCGGCCCGGTTGGCGCGCCGCAGCCGGCTATCTGGTCCATAGACCATGACCGCATCGACCATCGCCGCAAAGATGGCTTCCAGCTCGGCCGATTGATGCTGGACTTGCTCCAACAGCTGTTTGCGCTCGGTGATGTCGACGATGGAGACCAGGACTTTCGCGAGCGTCTGCTCGTAACCAGGACTTACCGACCAATACGCCGTCACGTGCCGCCGCTCGCCGGTGAGCGTTTGGGTAACGCCGTCCACCGCCATCTCGAATTTTCCATTCCATAGATAGACCAATTCCTGCTGGAAGGTCGCGTAGGATTCAGGCGTGAAGACCCGGGTTAACCCGTCGAACAATTCTTCCTTGCTGGCCGCCCCATGCATTCTCAGGGCGGCTCGATTCACATCAGTGATCCGGACCAGTGCGGCGCACTGTTGCACGACTTCAGGATGCTGCTGGAGATAAACGTCGATGTCTTCGACGCCACGCTGCTTCAAGTCCTCGAGCAGGTCCTTGATCGCTGAAAAGTCCTCCTCCCAGATCGGCACGGGCGAATTCTCGAACAGCGCGCGGAACCGTTCTTCGCTTGTTCTAAGCGCCGCTTCGGCCGCTTGCCGTTCGGTTATATCGCGCGTAATACTGCCGATCATATAACCGGCGCTGGTCTTGATGGGAAAGGCCGCGATATGAATGATCCGGCGTTCGCCGCCCGGGCGTTGAATCTCTACTTCTTGCCGAAATTCCCGACGGGCGGTTAACTCAGGCCGCAGCATCTCACGTATAACCAGCCTGACACGTTCGTCGATATGGGTGGAACCGGTAGGGCGTAACTGCTGCTCGATATCCCACACGGGCCGTCCGATAGCTTCAGCGCGCGTGAGGCCCGTAATGTGCTCTTCGCCGGTGTTCCACTCGGTAATGTGTCCGTCCGCGTCCAGCAGGATAATTCCATCTAACGATTGCTCGATGATACTTCGAAACTTCTGCTCGCTCTCGCGCAGCGCCGCCTCGGCCTGCCGGCGCTCAGTGATGTCGCGGGCGACGACGACGGCATAGTCTGCGCCCTGAAAGACCGCTCGCCGCGCGGTGACCTCGACGGGCAAAGTCTCGCCACTGCGCCGGCGCACCACGGCCTCGAATGTCTCGCGTTCGGCGCGAACGCCCGCCGGTGGTGTAGACTGCGCTCGTAGCCACAGTGTCAGGTCCGTCGAGCTGAGCTGATCGATCGGCTGGTTGAGCAGTTCCTCACGCGAGTAACCCAATTGCAGACAGGCCGACTCGTTGGCATCGGCTACCTGCCCGGCCGGCAGCTGGATCAAGAAGATGGCGTCATTGCTCTGATCGAGCAGCACCCGAAATCGCTCCAATTCAGCCAGCCGCTGTTGCAGCTCGGGATAGTAGCTCTTGCGAACCGACCCTTCGCCCAGGCCAATGATCTTGTCGCGCAGCGTGTCCCAACTTTCGTCAGGCTCAGAGGGCTTCCTCATAAATAACCTCAATGTCGCGGATGCCGGGCCGGCGCGGATTGGTGACCATGCAGGCATCCTTGATCGCTTTCCGGGCGAGGATGGGAATATCGCTGCGCTGTACGCCGACCTGCTCAAGCGTCCGGGTGATGCCGACGGCGCTTCGCAACCGATCGACTTCGGCGAGCAGCGCGTGTGATTGCTGCGTTGTCGTCAGGCCCCGCAGATCGAGGCCCAACGCGCGCCCGACTTGCCGGTAGCGCTCGACGGCTTCAGGCAGGTTGAAGTCCATCACGTGGCGAAGCAACAGGGCATTACATTCGCCGTGCGGCAAGTCCAAAAAACCGCCCAAACTATGGGATAGGGCGTGCACGCCACCTAGACTGGCATTCGAGAACGCCAGGCCGGCTTGCAGGCTGCCCAGCATGACGTTGCTCATGGCCCCGGCATCCGTCGGCGTCGTGATCATTCGGATGAGGTTGGACGAGATCAAGCGAATGGCCTCAAGCGCGTGCAGGTCTGTCATCGGCGAGTGGGCATTGGACACGAAGGCCTCGATCGCGTGAACCAGCGCATCGAGGCCGGTGCAGGCCATCAGATAGGGCGGCATGGTCGTCAAAGTTAGCGGATCGATCAAGGCCACATCGGGCACAACGGTTTTGCTAATGATGGCGATCTTGACGCGCTCTTGGCGATCGGCGATGATGGCGAACTGGGAAACGTCGGCCGAGGTGCCGCCGGTCGTGGGGATGCAAATCAGCGGGGGAGCGGGAATGGGCACCTGATCGACACCCTCGAATTCGAGGATGTTTCGCCGGTTGGTGCTGACAATGCCGATGCCCTTGGCGCAGTCCATCGGGCTACCGCCGCCCACGGCGACAATCACGTTACAGCCTGAAGCCGCATACAATTCTGCGCCGGCCATCACTTCTTCGGCGCGTGGATTCGGCGTTACCTGCGAAAAGATCACATAGGGCAGACGGGCGGCGGTCAGGCTGGCCGTGACTCGATCGGTCCAGCCCGCGGCGATAATGCCGGGATCGGTCACTACCAGGACTTTACGCGCCCCATAATTCCTGGCATACCGACCCGCGAGATCACAGGCCCCGTGACCGAAGACGAATTCCGGTGCGACAAACTTGCGCAGCTCGAAGTCATTCGACATATCTGGTTCCTCCAGTTCACATGGTGCAGCCCGATTGGGCCTGCATTATGGCCAGGCGAAGAAACGGAGGGATCAGGTTGGTGTTCGATGCTAGCTTGATTATACCAGTTTCGATTCCAGGCGATAGTGATATTTACCTAATGTGCAACACTTTCTGGTCAGGCCTCCAACAGGCCATCCAAATCAAGTGGCTGGCGTCCGAGTTGCACATTGAGAAACACGCCGACGGTATGCGCCAACACTTTGCGAATCAAGCGATGTTGAAAATGCCAGAGGTCATGCACGCGAATGCGCTCCAGGGCGAAGCGTTCGGCTAACTGGGAACCCACTGTCTCGACACATTTGCGGATGCGGCCGCAGGGTTTGAGGACGAGGCGTGGCACAGTCGTGGTCATCCGTTTCCGCGGCGGGGTGATCACCACCACGTCCTGTTCGGCCAGGAGCGCCTGACGAAATTCATCAATGAAGCCTTTGTCGGCGGGTACGAGGCCGACCAAGTGCTCAACCAACTCGTCCAGGAACTGAATGTCGTGCGGACGCGCGGGCAGCAACGGGAAATGCGTAATCATGCCTAGGCGCGAGACGCGCAGACCGAGTTTGAAGCCGTCGTAGGTCAGCTTTTTGGCGGCGCAATGCCCATAATCGGCGTCCGGTTTGCGCACCGATCGAGGAGGAGGGGCGGGTCGCCCGCCCCTCCTCTCACACCACCGGACATGCGGGTCTCGCACGCTTGCGGAGCGGTTCGTCACGCACCGGCCCACCCCCACTCCGCGGGTGACATGGGCCGTAGCACGCAG
>JAUQXC010000096.1 GCA_030834825.1 Thermoflexales bacterium | reverse complement strand
GTGCGCGGCCGGTGGCCCAGCAGCGCGGTCACATTGCAGAAGTCGCAGTTGAAGGGGCAGCCGCGCGAATACTGAATGTGGATCGTGGCGTAGTGCTTGAAGTCCACCAGATCCCAGCGCGGGGTCGGCGTCGCGTGGATGTCTGCATACGCGGTCGTGGTGTAGACGTGCTGCGCCCGATCGTGCGCCAGATCATCCAGAAACATCGGCAGCGTCAACTCGCCTTCGTTGAGCACAAAGTGATCGATCACATCTTCGAACTGCGCCTGCTCGATCGTGAACAGCGCCCCGCCGGCGACGACTTTGACGCCGGCTGCGCGACACCGTTCCGCGGCGACGCGCGCCGATTGGCGCTGCACCGTCATGCCGCTGATGAACGCATAGTCGGCCCACGCCAAATCCTTCGCCGTCAACGCACATTGATTGAGATCGATCAGCCGCGGGTTCCAGTCGGCAGGCAGCATGGCCGCGATCGTCAGCAGGCCCAACGGCGGCGCAGAAGATTTCTTATGGATGAACTTCAACGCGTGTTTGAAACTCCAGAAGGTATCGGGGAATTCAGGATAGATTAGCAAGACATTCATCGTATTCCTCCAGAGGTTTGGCTAAGGTTCCCAGACTGGCGTCATTGCGAGCATCCTGAACGGAGCAGCATCCTTTCGCTGCGGAGTCGAAGGGTGCGAAGCAATCCCGGTGGGCTGTGAAGGAGATTGCTTCGTCGCAAACAGTGCGCCTCGCAATGAGGCTCTAATTTAACATTGGCAAGTGAGTTGGTCGAATCTTATTGGCTGCCCGCGTTCCCTCGATTCAACTTCTGATACACACCCTTCATTTGCCGGTAAATCTCGATGAAGATTTCATAACGCTCGTCATACACGGTGCGATGTTGCGGCGTGGGCTGATAAATGCGCTTAAATTCAACCAATTGCGGCACGTCGCCAAACCCGATCGATCCCAGCCCGACCCCGGCGATGAAGGCCGCGCCGCGCGCATTCGCTTGAATGGGATCCTGCACTTGTCGTATCTCGACGTTGAGCACATCCGCGAAGATCTGGCACCATACATCCGAGTTTCCGCCGCCACCCGCGAGGTTGATCTGCTGCACGTCGCGGCCCATGAACTTTTCGACGGGCTGCATCAACCAACGGGTGTTGAAAGCGACGCCTTCCAGGAAGGCGCGGATGATATCTTCACGCGTGTTATTCAACGAGATATTATACAGGCCCGCACGCAAGTTGCGATCTTCCACCGGGGCGCGCTCGCCCCAGATCCATGGCGTATAGATCACGCCGTGACTGCCTGCCGGCACGCGCGCCGCGATCTGATCCATGATCTTGAACACATCGGGCACTTTGGCTTCCTGGAGCAGTTCGTCCTTGTGATATAAAACGCTGTCGCGCAGGAAGTTCAGGTTGCCGCCTGCCGTAGCCTGCAGCGCCGTCAGTAAGTAACGATCGGGCAGGGCGCAGGGCACGGCAGCCAGTGAGGAACTGACGTCTGTTTTCTTGAACGGCACATGCGCCGCGAGCCACGATGACGTGCCGATGTAGAGATGCGGCGCAAAGTCTTTCACCGCGCCCGAGCCGACGGCGGCGGCGGTGTTGTCGATGGCGCCTGCGACCACCTGCACCCGCTCGGATAAGCCCAGCTCGTCGGCTACCTCGCGCCGCAGCAATCCGAGCACAGTCGTGCACGACACGATTTCGGGGAACTTGTCGGCGTCGATGCCGCTGGTTTTGATCAGTTCAGCGTTGTAACGAATAGCGTTGGGGTTGCGATTGTCCGTCACCCACGACGTGAGGATCGAATCGAATGTGGCTGCGAAGCGGCCGGTCAAACGCAGGTTCAGATAGTCGAGCACGTTGAGGAATTTATAGGTGCGCGCGTACACCTCGGGAAATTTCTCGCGCACCAGCAGCATGTGCCCTGCCGGATCTTTGCCGGTCAGCGAGGGCATGCCGCCGGTGTAGCGGATCCAGCGCAGCAATTTCACGACATCAGCGCCTGCGATGTTGATCGCGCCACGTGCACGACGTTGCAGATACGGCGCACCGCGCATGTCCATCCACAGGATGCAATTCATCAAAGCGTTGCCGTCGCGATCGACCGGCACGGTGCCTTCGCCCTGGGTCGAACAGCAGATCGCCTTGATGGCTTCACGCGGCGCGAGGTTGCGTCCGATCAAGCGTTTGGCCGCTGCTATAAACGCCTGCCACCACTCGCCCGGTGATTGTTCCGCGCCGCCGTCGGGCGTTAGCTGCAACCCGATCGGTTGGGCCTCCCAGCCCAGCACCTGGCCGTGCGTCGTGATCAACGCCACTTTCATGCCGGACGTGCCAAGATCGACGGCGAGGATCAGGTTGGCGGCTGGCTGACTCATGCACGATGTCCTTGATATTTTCGGTAGGGGCGACTCTTACGGTCGCCCGGAACAGGCGCAAGGCCTGTCCCTACATTACGCGATTCCTTCCACACTCGACAGCACGACCTCAAATCGATTGAGCGCCTCATCGATCACCTCATCCGTATCGGCGAGGCTGGTATACATGCGGCTGCCGGCCAGGGTGATAAGGCCCTGGGCCATGTAGGCGGCGCCCATCTCCTCAATCATATGTTTGCGCGGTTTGAGTTCGCGCAGTAATTTGATCGGGTTTTTCATATCCAGCAGCATCACACCCGATGTTTCCAGATGGACGATCGAGCCTTGATTGAAGGCCACAAACGGCAGGTGATATTTCTCGATGATCTGCTGCAGGCCCTTGGTCAACCGATCACCTGCCCGGCCAGCAATGACGGGCGCATTGGTTCGTTCCATTTCGAGTAGCGCATAATAACCGGCCACACACGAGAGTGGATTCGCGCTTAACGTCCCACCGATGTAGGCGCGCTCGCCTGTGCCGCCGATGCCGGCCGCGAAACGCATGATCACATCGCGCCGCCCGCCCACGCCGCCCGCCATCGGATAACCGCCGGTCACGCACTTGCCGAAGATCGTCAGATCGGGCTTGACGTTGAAATAACCTTGCGCGCCACCCAGGCCCACGCGAAAGCCGGTGACCACTTCGTCGAAGATCAGCAGTGCGCCGAATTCATCGCACAACTCGCGCACTTTCTGATTGTAGTCGTAAGGCACCGGGCGCGTCCCGCTCTCCGGCCCCACCGGCTCGACGATCACCGCGGCGGTTCCACCTCGCACCCGATTGAGCAGCAGCAAGCGGCGCAGCGCAGCGAGATCGTTGGGGAACACTTCCTGCGTGTGCCCGCTCGATCCGCGCGGAATGCCTGTCGCCTCACGCCGGCCCGTGCCGGGAATGTGCAGGCCGTACACCAGCTGATCGCTCCAGCCGTGATACGCACCGCCCACCTTGATCACTTTCTGTTTGTGGGTGAAGGCGCGCGCCGCGCGGATGGCGGCCATGACGCTCTCGGTGCCGGAACCCAACATGCGGAACATCTCGATCGCGGGCATGTAACGCTGAATCAACTGCGCGAGCTTCAATTCGTATTCGTGGAACAGACCGGTAACCGGCCCGCAGTCTTGCAGCAGTTCAAAGACTTTCTCACGCACCGGCGCGTAGTTGCTGCCCAGCACCGTGGGGCCGCCCGCCTGCAGAAAATCGATGTACTGGTTGCCGTCCACATCCCACATGTGCGCACCGCGCGCCTTCTCGATCGCCAGTGGGAAGGGATAGTTAAACGCGAGGTTATGCTGCACGCCGCCGGGAATGATCTGCTTCGCTTCCTCGATCAGCGTTTTCGACTTGACGCACTTCGTCTCGAAGTAAGTCAAGAATTGCTGCATCCGATCGCGCTTGATGGGTCTGGGCGGCTGCCGGGTTAATTCTTTCAAGCGGGCCAGAACTTCGTCCGCGTTGAGGTATTCGGAGATGGCGTACGGTTGTGTTGACATGCTGGGTTCCTTGGATGTGTTCGTCATTGCGAGGAGACCGCAAAATACGCTCGCAATGACGCTGGATGTATTACTCTCCGCTGGCGCCGATCTCGCCCCGCTCGGCCCGCTTCTGATCTTTGCGCAGCTTGGCAAAGGCGATTTCGCGGATGGGCAGGGGAATCCTGGAGGTTTTGCGCTCGGTGCAGAGCGCCAGCAAATAGGCCAGCGCACACTTCTCCAAAATTTCGAC
>JAUQXC010000005.1 GCA_030834825.1 Thermoflexales bacterium | reverse complement strand
CCAAGCAGGACTGGTGGTGAGTGGCACTCAAACGACGTTCGTGCGCAATCGCTTGACCGTCATCGTGCCCCAAGATAACCCCGGCGATATCACAGAGTTGAAGGACCTCGCCCGGCCTGGACTCAAGCTCGTGCTGGCTGCAGCCAATGTGCCCATCGGAAGTTATGCGCTCGCCTCCCTCGACAAGATGAACGCCGACTTCGGCGCGACGTTCTCGCAGACGGTATTGTCAAGCGTCGTGTCGTATGAAGACAACGTCAAGCAGGTAGTGGCCAAAGTGCAGCTGGGTGAAGCAGACGCCGGCATCGTGTATGTTTCCGATGTTACCCCGCAAGTCGTGGCCAGGTTGATTAAGCTGGACATTCCTGATAAGTACAATATTTTAGCGACGTATCCGATCGCCACGTTGAAGTTCGCGCCTCAGACTGATCTCGCCGCTAAGTTTGTCGACTATGTGCTTTCGGCAGAGGGGCAAGCCATCCTGCAGAAGTGGGGCTTCATTCCGAGGGCGGCAGCATCCTCCTCAACTGCACCCACACCGCTCACGAGCAACACGGCGCCGATCAAATTCGCCGATTTTGACTTTCGTAGTTTTTAGACTATAATCCCGCCCGCTTGCCGATCGCGCCGGCTGCTGCTGCCGGCGACTTTTTTGTGTGAAGACAGGGAGTACGCATGTCACGACGGACACGTTGGTGGTTGTTGATCATTATAGTAGTGGCCGTTACCGCCACACTGGTTACTTTTTTGCCTCCGGGGCGCGCCTTGGAAGGGCTGGGCATTAACCGTGACCTAAGCCTGCGCCAAGGATTGGATTTGAGCGGCGGCTCGCAAGTTCTGCTTGAAGCCGATAACTGTGATACCCCCAACATCGCTGAGCGGCTCGGAAACACGCGCCAGATTATTGAGAACCGCATCAACGGCCTGGGCGTTACCGAGCCGCTGATTCAGATGGCGGGCGAATGCCGCATTCTGGTGGAACTCCCCGCCGTGGATAACCCGGCGGACGCGATTGCACAGCTGCAACAAACCGGCCGCCTGGAATGGGTGGATAGTGGCGATGATTATTATGAAGAAGGGGCTATCGTCCGCACATCCGGTAACCCCGAGCCGGTAGCAGCGGAGATCGTAACTCCCACGGAGACGATCACGGGCACACTTCCCCTGGCCGGCCAGATTCCAGATACGGTCTATCCGGTCATCGTCAGCGGCGCCGATCTGGTCCCCGATCAGTTGGGCGTGGTACTGGACAACTTAACGAATCAACCGCAAGTCGCCTTTCAGCTGCAAGGCGAAGCGGCCCAACGTTTCGGCCAACACACCACCAACAATGTCGGCAAATTCGCCTGCATTGTGTTGGACAACGTGGTACAGTCGTGCCCCCGCATTCAAAGCGCCATTCCCGATGGACAGGGCGTGATCACCGTCGGCAGCGGCAGTGACGAAGCGAATAAACTGGTAAACCTCCTGCGCTATGGCGCGCTGCCCGTTTCATTGCGTGTGGTCCAGAGCAACACGATCGGCCCGACCTTGGGTGAAGACTCCATCCGCGCCAGCGTCATCGCCGGTCTCATGGGTCTGGGTGCGGTGGCCTTGTTCATGCTCTTGTACTATCGGTTGGCCGGCCTGGTCGCCGTGCTGACGCTCACGCTATACGGCTTCGTGACCTTTGCCGTGTTCCGCCTGTTGGGCGTTACCTTGACCTTGCCCGGCATCGCGGGCTTCATCCTTTCCGTAGGCGTGGCCGTAGACGGCAACACACTGATCATCGAACGTCTAAAGGAAGAGCTGCGCCATGGCCGCCGCTTGAATACCGCCGTCGAGGTGGCCTTTGAACGGGCCTGGACGTCCATCCGCGATTCGAACCTGGCCACACTAATCACGTGTGCGATTTTATTCTGGTTCGGTAATGAATTCGGTGCCAGCATCGTCAAGGGCTTTGCCGTGACACTGGGGATCGGCGTGGTGATCAGCCTGTTCTCGTCAGTCTTTGTCACCCGCACCTTCCTGCACCTGTTCACGGATAAATTTAACTTCGAAGGCCGCCCCAAGTTATTTGGTGCATAGTGGAAATGGAGAAAGAGACGCATGTGGAATATTGTCGGTAAACGCTATTGGTTTTTTGCCTTCTCGCTGGTGCTCATCGTCCCCGGCCTGATCGCGTTGATCTTGTTTGGCCTGCCGTTGGCCATTGACTTCACTGGCGGTTCGCTGGCTAAGCTGCAGTTTGAGGGTGCGGCCCCGCAGCCGGGCGACGTGAAAGAAATCTACGGTGAATTCGGGTTCACGGACAGCCAGGTGCAGACCCTGTCCAACAACGGCCTCCAAATCCGCTCCAAGACAATGGAAGACGCCACCAAGAATCAGATCGAGGCAGCCATCCGCGAACGTCTGGGGCCATTCACCGAACTCGAATTTAGCTCGGTCACACCGACCATCGGTACGGAAGTCGTGCAGCGTGCGCTGCAGACCATCGGCCTGGCGACGCTGGGGATCATGTTGTTCCTGTGGTTTGCCTTCCGGCAGGTGCCGCACTCCATTCGTTATGGCGTCGCGGCCATCCTGGGTATGCTGCATGACGTGCTGGTGATGACGGGCTTTGCGGCGATCTTTGGTTATCTGTTTGGCTGGCAAATCGATTCGCTGTTCCTGACGGCCGTGCTCACCATGATTGGCTTCTCCGTACAGGACAAGATCGTGGTGTTCGATCGCATCCGCGAGAACCTGGTACGCCGCCGGGGCGAGAAGTACGAACATATCGTCAACACCAGCCTGCTGCAAACCGTATCGCGCTCGCTGGTAACACAGCTTACCATGTTCTTCACCATGCTGGCGCTGGCATTGTTCGGCGGCTTGACCATTCAGAACTTCGCCGTTATTCTGCTGGTCGGCCTGCTCAGCGGCACTTACTCGTCCATTTTTGTCGCCTCGCAGATCCTGGTGGTCTGGGAAAAGCGCGAATGGCGCACCTGGTTCCGCCGCAAGCCGAGAGCCTCGCAGGCAACCGCCTAACCCAATTGACCAACAAAGAGGGCCGATGAAACTGATCGGCTCTTTTTGTTTTACGGCAAACCGGGTAGAATTCAACCGGCGCCTGTCATTCATCATGATCTATCGTTGTGATCCTCAACTCTTTCAGAAATATTCCGGCTATGTACGCGGCCTGGTCAGCGTGCGCCGCGCCATCAACATCGAAAACCCCATCGACGAAGTGCAGCGTATGTTGCTGGGCGTGCAGCAGACGATTCGCCAAAGGACCGATCTGGAGCCACTGGCCGCGCAGCCCCACCTCGCCGCATGGCGACGCTGGTCGGCTTGTATTGCGGCAACGCCCCAACCGAAGTGCACTTATTGAGTGAAGACATGCCATCAGTGGAGATCTAATCGGGCACAAGGTATGACCGCAAGAAACTTTAGGCTTATCTTAGCTGGCCTATTCATTTTTGGCTTCGGATTTGGGAGCAATTATTTGACGCGGATTGGTGCTGAAGAGTGGTCCACGTTGGCGTCTATTGCAGCCGTCCTAGCAACGTTATACATGGCCATCGATATTGTGGCGGCGACTGAGACTTCTCTTTTATATCGAATCAACAGCTGGTGGATAGGACCAAAGGATTATCGTGTCGGAGCAATGCTGCTGGCGGTAGGCTGCTTAGGATTGATAGTATTCTTAATCGGAAAGTTAGTGGAGCCCTAACAACATCCTGATTCAACGAGGATTTGATGCGCGCACTCGTCATCGACAATGGATTGCGTCTCGAAAAGAATTACCCAACGCCCACGCCCCCACCAGGTGAGGCGCTGGTGCGCGTCTTACAGGCCGGTATCTGCAATACCGATCTAGAGATCCTTAAGGGTTATCAGAATTTTACGGGCGTGCCTGGACACGAGTTTGTGGGCGAGGTGGAGCAAGCCGTTGGGCGTGAAGAGCTGATCGGCCAGCGGGTAGCCGGAGAGATCAACGCGGCGTGTGGTGTATGCGCAACCTGCCGCGCTGGCCGACCCACACACTGTCCTCAGCGCACCACACTCGGCATCGCTCGACGGGCTGGCGCCTTTGCCGATTACCTGGTGTTGCCGTTCGAGAATCTGCATCCCCTGCCCGCTTCAGTCTCCGACGATCAAGCCGTCTTCGTCGAACCCTTGGCGGCGGCGTGCGAGATTCTGGAGCAGGTGAAGCTGCGCCCTGACGATCGGGTGGCGGTGATTGGCGATGGCAAGCTGGGGCTGCTGTGCGCACAAGTCGTGGCGACGACCGGCTGTCACTTGATCGCTTTTGGGCGTCATGCAGAGAAGCTACAGATTCTAGAACAACGCGGCCTCACCACGACGATCGACCTCAACACTTTCGAACCGCAATCGCTGGACATTGTCGTGGAAGTCACGGGGACACCCAGCGGCTTTGAGCTGGCGCGGCAGCTGGTGCGCCCACGTGGCAGCATCGTGCTGAAGTCGACGTACCAGGGTGAAGCGCTGCCAGTGAATTTGACCCAGATCGTCGTCGACGAGATCACGCTGATCGGCTCACGCTGTGGGCCGTTCGAGCCGGCGATTCAATTGTTGGCAAACAAGCAGGTGGATGTCGAATCGCTGATTCAGGCGCGTTATCCCTTGAACGCCGGTGTGACGGCTTTCGAACGCGCGGCACAGAAGGGCATGCTAAAGGTCATTGTGGAAATGAACCGAGATCAATGATCAATTGTTTATGAACAATGATTAGAAGTCGCGTTTGGGCCTAAGACGCTTGCCGAGCAGCCAGCCCAAAACCAGTGAGCCGACAAATAATCCTGCACCGGCGATGAGCGACGTTACCTCGACGTTGTTCCCGCCGGAGTTCTTGACCACCTGCGGTTGAGCGATCGGCTTCGCCGGCGGCTGGGTTGGTTGCAAAGTGCTGCCCCCGGCCACTTTGGCCGCAGCCGGTAATGCTCTGGCGATCACCACAGGCGTATCGGTGGGGGCGGGTGTGGCAGTCGGCGTGGCCGTAGGAATCGGCGTGTTCGTCGGCGTGGCTGTAAACGTCGGGGTAGGTGTCTCCGTTGGAGTTGGCGTGAACGTCGGGGTATGGGTCGGCGTCGCCGTGGGTGTGTTCGTGGGTGTGTTCGTGGGTGTAGGCGTATCGGTCGGCACCGGCGTCTCGGTGGGCGCGGTCACGTAACTGCCCGCCGTGGTGCGATAGATATTCGCCAGCTCCGCCGCCAGGCTCAAATATTGATCGCCATACGTCACACTTGGCTCGATCTGCGAGCCTTCGACCCATTCGTTGAACGAAGTGACGACCGCCCAATCGGCGTTGGCTTGAGTGACGCCGGTGAACGACTGGCGGAAATAGTCGCCGTTGCCGCGCGGGCGATAGATCGCCCCCGATCGACCGGTGAGTCGATCATCAAAGCCGGGCATGGCTGTGCCCACGAAATATTTGAACGTGCCCAACTCGATCGCTTTTTCGCGCACTCGCTTGCCCCACTTGATCACCTCGGCGCGCGGATCAGCCGACCAGGCGATGTTGTACAGATGATGCCCGTCGAACACGCGCAGGTAATCGAGGTTGGTGCCTTCGCTGATCCAGATCGATTGGCGCAGCGGATCGACGGCCTGCCGGATCGCCAGCCAGTCGTTGACACTGAAGCGGCTGTTCTGCCAGAAGAACACCACCGGCTTGCCATTGACCTTGAGATACGCCGCCTGAGTGGTGTGTGTGGCCAGCAGTGACGCCAGGGCCTCCTGTACGTCGCTTCTGCTCCTGAAGAAGGGACCGCCGGTTTCAAAATCGACCGCGACCCTGAAACCCTTTTGCTGCGCCACATCCAGCAGCGTGCGTAGATTCGTTTCGGTTTGATTGTCGGGCGCATCGCGCGGGCCGTACCATGACACGACAAAGCCGTCCAGCCCGGCCTGCTTGGCTTGATCGACGTGCCGCTCACTGGTGGCACGATCCATGGACTTGTACGGCGTCACCGGCTGATCGCTGGTCTTCTTTGCGCCGAATGATTTCTCGTCGTACCAGTTGTAATAGAAGGCTAACACCAAATGCTCGCCCTGTGCGGCGACGGGCAACACCGGGCCGAGCAGCGCGAGCAGGATGATGACAATCAGGGAACTTCTTACTTTCATCGGGCCGCGATTGTACCAGATGCCTGCTGAATGGGCAATGAATCTTAGGTCATGACTTATGATTAGCGCTGCGGCTTGCGGAAAAATCATCCTCTTTGGCGAACATGCGGTCGTCTATGGGCGACCGGCGATTGCTGTGCCTGTCACGCAGGTGCAGGCCACGGCGCTGGTCCAACCACGCGCACATGGCTTAACGATTCACGCCACAGATATTGCTCGAACGGTTAAGGTCGAGCCTCACAACTTGATTGATCCTCTCGCTGCGATCGTGAACCTGACGCTGGCCTATTTGAATTGCCCCCGACCCCAGCTGGAGATCACCGTCCACTCGACCATTCCCATCGCCAGTGGACTGGGCAGCGGCGCGGCGATCTCCACCGCCATCGTACGGGCGCTGGCGCAATTTGCCGGGCGGCCGGACATCGCGCCAGAGGTGGTCTCGCAGCTGGTCTACGAAGTGGAGAAACTATATCACGGCACACCCAGCGGCATCGACAACACCGTCATCGCTTATCAACAGCCGGTGTATTTCCTGCGCGGTGAACCCATTCAAACCTTCAACGTCGCCCACCCCTTCACCGTGGTCGTCGGCAACACGGGCATCGCTAGTTCGACGAAGAAGGCGGTGAGCGATGTCCGGCGAGGCTGGGAGATCGATCCGGCGCGATATGAAGCGTGGTTCGATTGGATCGGCGCGATCGTACAACAGGCCCGATCGGCCATCGAAGCGGGAACCCTCGATCGGCTGGGACCGTTGCTGGATCAAAATCATGTGCTGCTGCGCGAGCTGGATGTGTCGAGCCTCGAACTCGAACGCTTGATCCTGGCGGCGAAGCAAGCCGGTGCCAGCGGTGCAAAATTAGTGGGTGGCGGACGGGGTGGTAATATGATCGCGCTGGTAAACGATCAACAGCGCGAGGCCGTCATCGCCGCCTTGAAAGAGGCCGGCGCCGTCAACGTGCTTGTGACCGAAATCCAATAAGCCAGCGCTTTCTTTCTCCATCATGTCCCGTCAGAAAAAGATCTTCCTGTCCGTAGTCGGTCTGCTCTTCGTCTTCGTCCTGTTTCAGTATTTCTATCGCGGTCAACCCGGCGATGTCCCGCCGAGAAACAACTTTGAAATTGTCGCGCATCGCGGCGTGCATCAAAATTTCAAACGCGACACGGTCGATCGCCTGACGGGCTGCGAAGCAACACACATGTTGACGCCCACGCATGCCCTCATCGAAAACACGCTCGACTCGATTCGCGCGGCCTTCGCCTACGGCGCAACCATCGTCGAGATCGACATTCAACCCACCCGCGATAATCACCTGGTGATCTTTCACGATTGGTCGTTGGACTGCCGCACCAACGGCACAGGCGAGGTGCGGACCCATTCGCTGGCCGAATTGAAGCAACTGGATATTGGCTACGGCTACACTTCTGACAGTGGAGTGACCCATCCACTGCGTGGCACAGGCATCGGCCA
>JAUQXC010000095.1 GCA_030834825.1 Thermoflexales bacterium | reverse complement strand
TTCTCAATCATACGGTCGAGGCGTTCACCGGCCTGGATTGGAAATTCCGCGCTCCGATCAAGATGGGCGACACGATCGTCGTGGAGGCGGAAGTGAAAGGGAAGAAACTGGCCCCCGGCGGCGCGTCCGGTTTTGTGGAATTCAATGTCAACGTCAGGAATCAACGCGGCGAACGGGTGCAGCGTGGGACGTGGATGATTGTGGTGAAGTGCAAGCCGAAGGTCGAGAGTGGAAGTTAGAACTTAGCAGTTAGAAGTTGGAGAAGCCGCTGAGGTGAAGTGCAGCGGCTTTTTGCGTGTCATTTACTGCTATTTGCTCAGGAAAGAATGAAGTCATGCCCACACAAGTTCTGAACGGGTTGTATCAAATCGTTATTCCTACGCCATTCAAGGTAGGGCCGGTCAATTGTTACGTGACGACGATCGCGCCGATCACGTTGATTGACACGGGGACGCTGTGGGACGAGTCGCGCCAGGCCTTACAGTCCGAGCTGGCGGAGCTGGGGTTGCAGATCGAGGCGATGCAGCGCATCATCATCACGCACGCGCACGCCGATCACTACGGGCTGGCGGGCGAGATCGTGCGCTCCTCAAATGCGGAGGTGTGGACACATGGGCACAATCAGGCTCCGTTGGAAGCCTACGAGGCGATCCGCGCGCAGCGCGATGAGTTTTACAGGCAGCTCATGACCGAGGTCGGCGTCCCCCCAGAGCAGCGCCAGCGCATCGCCGACAGCCGGCGTGGCGGGAATCGCTATGCCGAGGCGGTGAAAATCGATTGCCTGGTGGAGGAGGGCGCCGAGATTAAGCTCGCTGATCGGGCGTGGCGGGTTTATCACACACCGGGGCACGCGGGCGGGCTGATCTGTCTGTTTGATCCGCAATCACGTGTGCTACTCTCCAACGATCATTTGCTGCGTGACATCAGCAGCAACCCGGTGGTGGAACCGGATCCCGACGGCGGGCCGCGACCCCATCGGCTGGTGCAGTACATCCAGCACATGCAGCGCATGGCTGACCTGGAGCCGAGCGTGGCGTGGACGGGGCACGGGCACGAGATCCACGACGTGCATAAGACAGTGCGGCAGCGCCTGCATTTTCACGAGCGGCGCGCTCAGCGCATTTTGGACCTCATCGGCGGCGAGGAACGATCGGCGTATCAGATTGCCGAGCCGTTGTTCGGACGGCTGGACGGCATCGATTCATTTCTGGCGCTCTCGGAAACGATCGGGCATCTGGACTGGTTGGAAGAGCAGGGGCGCATTGAAGCGATACGGCGTGACGACGTATTTTACTGGCGAAAAATTTTTGGACACGGGTGACACGGATTGAGCGGATTTACATGGAGGATGATAAAAGCCCGCAACTTTGATGAGTTGCGGGCTTACTTATTTCCTTGTCTACTTATTTCCTATCAACATTGAAACGGCGGGAAGAGGAAGGGGAACACCGAACTGAATGAGCGGCAGTCGATGAACGACCAGGCCACGAACCCGATCATGCATACGACCAGGATCAGAGCCAGACAGCCGACGCCGATTAAGACGGTGCGGCGATTATCGGTCCGGATGGGCACAACCGGCTCGGAAGGCTGCGGTGGCGCGTATTGCGGCGGCGGCGCATACTGCGGCGGCGGCGTGTAGGCCGGTTGGCGCGCAGGCGGCGCTTGAACGGGCGGCTGCACTTTGGGCGGCGTGAAGGCCGGTTGGGTCGCGGGCGCGTAATGGGCGGCCTCACTCACGACGGTGGCGTCGTCGCTGACCATTAACGGCGCTTGCACTGCCAACACGATGGTGTCCGCCAGGCCGATCATATCGCCATTGGACAGCAGCAGGGGCGCGGTGACGCGTTTACCGTTGACGTAGGTGCCGTTGGTGCTGCCGATATCTTCGATGACGTACGACGTGCCCTGGCGGGTCAATTGCGCGTGGCGGCGCGACACCTGCGCATCTTCGATAACCAGCTCGGCGCCTGCTTCACGTCCGATGACATAGCTCTCTTGATCGAGTTCGAAAACGAGGTTGGGGCGGGGTCCCTGCCGCACACTGAGTTTGAACGACATCTTGGTCTCCCGTAGGTGAGGATCATGCGTAAGTTTTACGCGCGTGAATTTCAGGCGTGAGTATAAGTGGAATTTCGCGCAAAGTCAAACGCGCCGCGCCGTGGTGAATGAGCAGCGTTGATCACTCTCCACGGGCCAGTCGGATACGATCGGCGATGAGCGCGGCCCTGCGGCGCGTCCAGAAATTTTCGGCCGTGAAAATGATGAGGGCGAGCCAGACCAGTCCGAAGCCGACGAACTGCGTTGGCGTGAATGCTTCGCCAAAGATCAACACGCCGATCAGGAATTGCAGGGTCGGTGCGATGTACTGCAAAATGCCGACCAACGAGAGGGGAATACTCCGCACCGCCGAAGCGAACATCAACAGCGGTACGACTGTGACAAGGCCGGCGCCGATAATCAATAGGGTCGAAAGGGCGTCCGTGTGCAGAAAAGCGCCCTGACCGCTCACTTCGGCAAAGATCAAATAGCACAGCATCGGCACGAAGAGGATGGCGGTTTCCAGTGTCAGACCGTGCAGGGAGCCGAGCGGCGCTGTTTTCTTGACCAGGCCGTACAGACCAAAGGAGAAGGCCAACGTCAGTGCGATCCACGGCGGTGAGCCGTAGAGCAAGGTGAGATAAGTCACCCCCGCGGCGGCCAGCCCAACTGCGATCCATTGCATCCGGCGCAGACGCTCGTGCAGAATGAATACGCCCAGCAGCACACTCAATAACGGATTGATAAAGTAGCCCAGGCTGGTTTCGACGATAAACCCGGCATTGACCGCCCACACATAGGTTAGCCAATTGATGCTCAACAGCAATCCCGCGATGAGGTAAATCCGTATGATCCGCCCATGCCCCGCTGAGGCACGAAAAGCAGGCCATTGTTGCAGCACCAATAGCACAACCGTCAGTAACAAGAACGACCAGACAATACGATGTGCCAGCAGCTGCAAAGCCGGCACATCGTGCAGCCACTTCCAGTAAATGGGGAACAATCCCCAGGCGGCATACGCGCCGATCCCTAGCCAGACTCCCTTTCTCATGTCGCCCCCGTCCCTTTTTCGAATAAATTGGGCGCAAGTATAGGCGTGAATGAAGGGCTGGTCAATCGGCCAACAAAAACCCGATCGAACGTGCAGCTCGATCGGGTGGCCCGTTCATTCAGCAGTCGTCAGCCACGCAAATGCTTTCCCGTCAATTCCACAAACACCGCGTCCAGGCTCTCCAGTGCAGGGAGGCCGCCGCCTGGCATGTTTTGTAGGGCGTGCGGTGTGTCGAGCGCGACGATGCGACCCTGATCGATCAGGGCGACACGGTGGCACAGGCGCGCGGCTTCTGCCGCGTCGCGCGTCGCATACACCACGGTCAGGCCGCGCCGATTAAGTTCGACCACACTCTGTAGGAGGCCGTCACGGCTCACCTCATTGACGTTCAACGTTGGTTCATCGAACAAGAGAACTTCCGGTTGGTGCAGTAACGCAGCGGCGAGGCTGATCCGGCGTTGCGTTCCGCTCGACTGTTTAGTCACGCGATCACGGCGGCCTGCGTCAAGACCGACCAGCTGCAAGGCTTCGGCGACGCGCGGCCTGAGTTGCTGATTCTTGATCCCATGCAGACGGCCATAGAGCAGCAGATTATCCTGGATCGATAGCAGGGGAATGAGCGTTGGCGTCTGCGGCACGAACTTGCAGCGGTGCTTGATCTCATGCGGCTGGCTCACTAGATCGAATCCCGCCAAGATCGCGTTGCCGCTCGTCGGTTTGAGCAGACCTGACAATAAGGAAATAATGGTCGTCTTGCCCGCGCCGTCAGGGCCGAGGAAACCGAAGATTTCACCTCGTCGAATAGCGAAGCTCAAATCACGCACGGCAGGTTGATCGCTGCCGGGATAGTACTTGACCAGATGATTGACTTCGATGATGTTGGGCATGGATCTCGAGACAAAAAAACCTCCCGGAGGTTATCAACCTCCGGGAGGTTGCAACGAGTTTTACTTGCGCCGCACGATGATGACCAATCCCAGCGCCACCAGAATCAGCGGCCACCAGCGGCCTGCAAATTCCAGTACATTCAGCGCCGTTCCACCCAGCATGAGCGCGCCGCCAATCAGCGCCATGATCGTGCCGGGGATCAGCGCCCACCACTGCGTGTCGCGAGTGAAGACCTGGGACAGCACGGTGATGAGGAACCAGCCCAGCGCAAAGCCCAGGAAGAACACACCG
>JAUQXC010000987.1 GCA_030834825.1 Thermoflexales bacterium | reverse complement strand
GAAGTGCAGTCCACTCCAACTCGCAAAGAACACCACGATTGTAGTAATGACCTTGCCGGACAGCGGGCCGACCGGATTAATCCAGTTGAGCGCCGCGCCAACCGCGGCCGATATTTCTGAGAGCAGAACGATCACACCCAGGAACCCTGCGCCGATCCCCGCGGCGAGCAAGGCCGCCGCAGCACGACCATTCGGAAGTTTCTGTACTGCTTGATTAGGAGTTTGCGTTGCCATGTTTTATTCCTCCATTAGTGAATGGGTGCTGCTTTGGTGATGAATGCACCAAACAGCCCGGCGATACCGGCAACCACGAAGGCGACGGCGAAGAACCACATCAATGCGCGGCGAATCTTGGGTTCAGTGGATAATTGTGTCCCATAGGCCCAGACGACATAGGCGACCACCGTGCCGGCCAGCGGGGCAATCCACGCCACGTGCTCTTTCCATTCCATACCGAATTCATGCCAGCCCGCGGTGCTCTCACTGGCGAGTAACAGATAGCGCGGGAACAGCGCTAGCTCGGTCACACCCTCCGGGGGTTTAGCCCGATACCACGGGTACACGATGAAGGCACCCGTGAAGACCGCGCCCCACACCGCTATGACCAGCAACCACATTCCGACGCGCATCCGGCGCACGGCCTTGGACAGGCCCACGTTCGTTTCCCATTCGGGTCGCAAAGCATACAGTTCGGCGATGCCACCAGAAAAGGCCAGCAAAAATATCGCGCCCAGCGTCATGCCGTGGATGACGGTCCACAACTCATTCGATGTAACTGCCATGATCGGCCTCCTTGTCAGTAATTAACTTCTGACCCTATAGTAAGGTCGATTAACTCGTGCAACCAGTGGATGCTGCACCTATTCGGGTAGGTACATCCTGTCAAAACGGAGGCAACGGCAGAGTGAGGTGGTATTTCCTTTTTGGGGCGAAGAAGGCTTAATTATGGAGCGCCAGTGCTGACTGACTCAAACTAATACACGGCTGTCCAGTGGAAGGGCAGCCACGTGTAAAGTGCCGGCAAGTTCGCCGACGCGGCAAATCGGACAACTACGCGTAATACAGCAGGCTCCACACCATGGCACGTACCATGCATACACAATGCATTAGAGCGATCAATCTCAAGTCGGACGCCAGGCCCGGTACAGTGACAGCGAACCGAAGATCGTCGTGAAGCGTCGTGTGACGTCGAGTTGATCGAACCCAACCTCACGCAGCAGGGCGGGTAGCCAGCCTCGTACATTGTCAACGGCTTCTTCAAGCCGCCCGATCAGCGGAAATACAATCGAGGTGTAAAGATTATGCGGCTGTCCAAAGTCGAGGATGTGCAGTTCGCCGCCAAGTCGCAGCACGCAACCGATTCCTTTGAAGGCGCGGCGCTTATTTTCGGTGGTCAGGTGTTGGATGACGAGGCTCGACACCACGCGATCAAGCGACCGATCGGGATGGGGAATTTCAAACGCCAGGCCGTGATCGAGCGCGATCTTCACACCCGCCTTCGCAGCCTTAGCTTCGGCCGTCGCCAGAATCTTGGGATCGCCGTCGAGGCCAACGACGTCGGCTGTGGGGTGCGTCTGCTTGATCAAGATCATCAGTGTTGCCGTGCCGCCCCCAAATCGAGTACGCACTGACCCAGCCCGATCCGCGCCTGATCGATCAGTCGACGGTTGCGTTCAAGTTTGCGCACACTCCAGCGCAGCACCGGATCGAAAAGAGGCGTCAAGCGGTCATCGCTCAAGGCGGGTATATACTTCTCGTTCTTTTCCATAACCGAACCTCGGTAAAGCACACGTTCGACAAAATTCATAGGTGTGAGTAGGAGACGACATCGATTTCGGGATACTGCCTCAACACGGGTCGAAGGTGATGACAGTAGCGCACATTGACGACGACGAGAATGCGACAGCCCGGATCACGCTGCGCTGTCTCCCGTACACGCTGAGTGAGGTGAACGGTATGGGCATGCCAAGCGTGACGGGTACTCTGCCCCGCTAGACGTGCGATAGTGTCGTAGAGTTCATTCGCCACGTGATGTCGCCAACCTTGATTGATGGCGGCCGGATCAGGTGAAGTGCGCTGCAGCCCAATCAATCCTCGCCGGAGTAAGGCAATGGCACGTCCGCGCCAGCCCGCAGCCTGCGGCTCTTTAAGAGGCCGCGCTGCGCCGATCGGCACGACGACGATATCGGTTTGCTGGGCGAGCGGCAGCAGCGCTTCGCGATACTCCGGGGGTAGATCAGCAAAATCGCGCTGCTGCCACTGAGTGGCCGTGATGTCGAGACACAACAGATCGGGCCGCAAGTCTGTGACCAGTTTAACCAACGCCTTAAGATTGTAAGGCAGCGGTTCGTGATGAAATTCCGTCAGTGTGCCGAGTACGGCCACCAGGGTGCGAGTCAAGGGCGGCTCATCCATGCTGATATTCTACGTGATCCGATCGCGCCGGACTACGGCGAAATCGCCTATTTTTCAAGGTACTCACCGTGCTTCACCATCCACAGCGCAGCTTCCGTACGCGAATGCACGCCGAGTTTAGCAAAAATGCTGCGCAGGTGAGCATCGACGGTGCGCACGCTGAGGATCAGTGTTTGGGCGATGTCTTTGTTGGTGAGACCCTGCCCGAGCAGGCGCAGGACATCCACTTCCCGATCGGTGAATGGCTCGATCGGGCTGGGCTCGATCAGTTCGCCACGCGCCAAGGTCAGCAATGCTTGTGTCGCAATCGACTGTGGCAAGACCAGCTCGCCACGACCGGCGGCGATGATCGCCCGTGCCAGATCGCTCACCGCCGCATCGCGTGAAATGCAACCCGTCGCACCTGCTTTCAACAGCGGGATGATCTCAGCCAGATCGTACGCCAGCACCAGCACCAACAAGCCGAGTGCGGGACGACTGTCTTTCAGAGCCTTGATCGCATCGGGCTGGGGCGCGGGCAAATCGATCAATAAAGTAGTAGGCCGATCGGTTTGAGGAAAGGCCGCGAGGTGCGCCGCAGCGGCCAGCAGACCACCGATGACGAGGCTGGGCTGATCGGCCAACAGCGCGCGCCACGCTTCCCGGTGCAGCGCAGCCGGCGCGTAGATCAATAGTTGGGTTGCTGTTGAATCAGAGCTCACCGTTAATCGTCAACGTTCCTTCAAGGGCAGGTCTTGCTGCTCCCAGGCAGCCATGCCACCGTCGAGATTCCACACACTCGTGTAACCCAGTTTGATCAGTTCTTTGGCCGCGATCGAAGACATGCGTCCGCTGCGACAATACAACACGATCTTCGCGTTCTTGTCAGCCGGATACTGGCTCAACTGTTGTGCAGTTTGATCGTAGGGAATCTGTGCATCGGTCAACTCGATTTCGCCCTCGTAGGGAATATGCACGTTGACGAAGAAGAAGTCTTTCTGCTTCAACAGCTCGGCTAACTGCTGGGGTGTGACGTTGGCATACGACCCACCTTCGACCTCCACCTTCGCCGCGGGCGCAGAAGTCGCGGCTGGCATAGGGGATTGACTACTGCAGGCTGCCAGTACACCGATCAAGATCAATACAGCAAACCCTTGTCTGCGGATAACCATCATGACCTCCCTTTAAACTCGCGGTGACTGAGTCGAGATCACGTCACCTCAATTGCTGTTCCACCGTCGGTGACTTCCACCAGTGCATCTTCATATGCCGTTACGGGTCGCGTCCAGCGATAGAACCACTGCGCCGCTTCCGGTCGCACGTTCACGCAGCCATGACTGCGGGCGCGGCCAAAATCATTGTGCCAGTACGCGCCGTGAATGGCGACGCCGCTGGCAGTGAAGTACGTCGGGAAGGGCACGCCTGGCAAATCGTAACCGTCCGATCGCTCCTGAAAACCGATCATGTGACGGCGCGGACGTTTGCGAATCACGCTGAATTCGCCCAGCGGCGTCGTGAAATCGACCAGGCCCAGGCCATCGACATTGAAGCGTGCGCCGGTCGAGCATTGAGTTGAGAAGACCCGTGTGCCATCTTCATAAGCATGTACCATTTGCTGTTTCGTGTCGACTTCGATTCGTTTATCCTCGACTTCGGGCGACAGCGGCGTCATTTCGTGTTGAGGGATCAGCCGCAGGCCTTCGGCGCGCACGTATTGCAGCGCATTCAGATACTGATCATCACGCAGTTGATACCAGGATTGCCCTGCTTCATCTTCGATGCAGGCGCTGACCAAATGCACGCTGCTGTAATACAGGCGATAAAGCAGAGTCGCTTTGTCATCAGGCTTCGAGCGCATCTCGGCATAAGGGATACTCACCTGCGCCCAGAAACCTTTCTCCGGCACGTCACGCACGATCGGATTGAGTCGGCGCTCGACCGGCTGCACCCACGACGAATACGCCCAGCCGAAGCGCGTCAAGTTCCAGATCGAGTTGTGATGCATCAAACCTTCGGTGCTGATCGCCTCGAAAATCTCGACGACGGTATCGCGCTTCAAGGGCGCTTCTTTGGGCGCGCCTGGCTTGGGATCGGCATAAGCCCAGATCGAGGCTTCGGTAACGCGACCCAACCCGATGGGGTTGAGCGGTTCAGGCGTGTCAGGTGGCGGCGGTTTTAGCCACGGGATGATCGCTGCCGCGCCAGCCGCTTTGAGAAAGTTGCGCCGCGTCCAAGTTTTCATCGTCAACCCTATCTCCTCGCACGCACTCTATTCACGATTGCAGCTGCCCAAACACGATGATCCGTTCGGTGTCGATCAAATACGGATAACACGAAATCAAAGTTAAGGTGGGTTCATTCGTGGGCAGCATGACTTCGACCTGCGTCGGTTTGACGATGCGGCTGCTCGTAATCACATAGCGATAGCGCCGCTGGCCGGCGTAGGCGATGACCTCGTCGCCGGGCTTGAGCCGATCGAGATAGCGAAAGAGTTCGCCATAGACATCATTGTGTGCCGCTAATACCAGGTTGCCGCGCTCACCGGGATTGGCGGTCCCAACAGAGTGACCCACTCCCAACTTCAACTGTTCCCAATCCGTGCCATGTAGGACGGAGGCATCGATGTTGAGAGCAGGGATCTGAAGGCGCGTAGCGTGGGCGGGAGCCGGTGTCGAAATCGGCACGGGCGTCAGTGCCTGGGCATACGCGCGCAGGTGTGGTGGAACCTCGTCGAAGTTGGGGACAGCGCCGCCAGGCGCCGTGGGCGGTTTGTGACCGTCGGGCAAGACGACCGCGTTAATCAGCGGAGTCGGCACCGCAGCTGGAACGGTTTGCGCAACAAGCGCAGCCTGATTGGTCGCTACGCGCGACTGCTCAGAATTGATCACGACTAACATCAGCCCGAACAGAACAGCCACTTCGATGAGTGTCAAGCTTCGATTGCGCCAGGCCGCCGTGCGCCGTTGGCGCGATCGGGGCCGCGCGGCGTGCCGCCCCTCACGTTTGCGGAGCGCGATAACCTCTTCGAGTTCGGCGATGGATAGGTCAGCAGCGATTCTCCGATCGGGCATAGTGCATCTCCCTGTTTATTCACGGGCGGTGCCCGGCGAGGGTTGAAGAACCGAGCGCTTGAGTTTTTCTGCCAGGGCTTCGCGCGTCTGCTGAAACGCGGCGTCTACATACGGAAACGCCAGCCAGATCGCGGCCATACCGAACAAAACGCCACTCAACAATCGCATCCACGAGTTGAATGAACCGAGTGCATCCCCTGCGTAAAACGAAGTCGGGAACGCCTGGCTGGTGAGTTGCGCTAGCCAGGCGTTGGTGTCGCGAAAGCCGGTGCCGAAGTTGGATCCAGCCTGCAGATCGCTGAGCAGATGTGTTCCACCGTCGATGACCATCGGCAAGCTTAACAACAGGAAGCCCCAGATGGGTAGCGGCGATACACGCCGGCGCAGGAACGCGAAGGCGATCGCCGCGAACCAAAAGCCGGTATACAGTGACACCATGCGATCCGAATAAGCGACTTTCCAGCCGAATTCCGCATTGCCCGTAAACTGCCGTAACACCTCAAGGCTGTCTTTCGACCAGACTGTGCCGACCTGTTGGAGGGAATACATCGGCTGCGCGCCAAATAGGAAGAAGGATCGTTCGGGCAGTTGATGGCAGAAGAACTGGTAGAGGAAGTAGATGCCGTTGCCCAGACCGGTCGCACCCATTTTCATAAAAACCGGCGCTAGCCACGGCAAGGTAACAAATACGCCCCAGACGACGATGAAGAGAGTCAACCAATGCTGTGTGAGATGCAAGAGAAATCGTTCGGACCGTTGGGCCGGTTTAATGGCTAAAGTGTGATTCATCTTAAATCCCTGTGGTCCTCTCAATAATCACTTCAGCCCTCTGCTAAAATATTTGACGTCGCATCGAGTTAAGCGGAGCATGTCTCTCCTGAACTGACGAACTCAGCGCTGATTATCATACCCGATCAAGCGCGGTCTGACACCCGCCATTTGGCGGGTTTTGTCGCCTTAGTTGGTGCTGGTCATCTATTTCTGATCCTGTTAAATATCATAGTGCTTGGTATTGGACGCAGGTGACCGTCTTTCAACATGCAAAAAGGCGGCAGTCGCTAATCATTTGTGGTCGATCTGGTCCGCGGGACATAGGCATACGTCACCTCCGTCCGATGCGGATTGTGCCCCAACCACACTGCCAACTCGTGACGTGCCTCGCCTTCGGTGTAGCCCGACGCAAGTTTCAGATCGACGAACTCGCAGGCCGCCGGCGCGCGAAAGCCATGCACCCCGCGCCGCTGAATGCCCAAGGTATCACAGCTCTGGCGGACGTAACGTTCCAGGCCATCCTTCCAACGCCAGCCGCGCTCCGCCGACAAATAGACAAAGCGTTCGGATAAATCCAGCTCGTGCAAGACCTCCGAATGCAGGACAGGGATTTTGCGAATCCGCCCGCCTTTCCCCAACAACTCCACCTGACCGTCCAAAAGAAAGACTTTATCAGCGCGCAGTTGCAGCGCTTCATTAATCCGCGCTCCACTGGATAAGATGAAGCGTAGCGCCTGACCATATTCTTCTGAGCGAGCCGCCACCCACTGGTTGATCGCCTGCGCTTCCATCGGCGCATACGCCCCACGCGGTGGATTGCGCCCTTCGATCGGCCAATCGGCGGGCACGATGTCTTCGTGAATCCAGTTCATCGCGTACAGCCCTTCTTGCAGTTTTCGGAGCGTGGCAATCAGCGTTTGAACGGTATCCGTTTGACAGGTCTCGTCTTTCTCGTTGAGAAACTCGTCGGTCATTTCGCGATTGACGTCCTCAAAGAACCTCAGCCCAGGATACTCC
>JAUQXC010000986.1 GCA_030834825.1 Thermoflexales bacterium | reverse complement strand
CTATCCCCGTGAGCGGCTCACCTTTATGCTGGCCGAGGGTCAAGTCTCGCTGCTTTTAACTCAACAGCACTTGATCATGGATCTACCGCAGCATCAGGCCCGGCCGATCTGTTTGGATACGGACTGGCCGATCATTGCACAGGCGAGCGACGCGAATCCGATTAACCGAGTGGCCGCTGAAAATCTTGCCTATGTGATGTACACCTCTGGCTCGACTGGCAAGCCTAAGGGCATCAGCGTCGTTCAGCGAGGTATTGTTCGTTTAGTTAAAGAGACCCGGTATGCGGACTTCAGCGCCAATGAAGTTTTTCTCCAATTTGCGCCACTCGCCTTTGACGCCTCTACGCTTGAAATCTGGGGAGCGCTGCTGAATGGTGGGCGCCTGGTCATTTTCCCGACGCCCACGCCCTCGCTCGAGGAATTGGGACAGGTCTTGCGATGCTACGGCGTGACAACCCTCTGGCTTACGGCAGGTTTGTTCCATCAGATGGTGGATCACCGACTGGATGACCTGGCCACGCTACGACAAGTGCTCGCGGGTGGCGATGTCTTATCCACGATGCACGTCTCGCGTGTACGCCAGGCCTTGAAAAACCTGCGACTCATCAATGGTTATGGCCCGACTGAAAACACCACTTTCACGTGCTACTATCCAGTGTCTGATTCTGCAGAGAGCAGCGCTTCAGTTCCTATAGGACGGCCGATTGCCAACACCCAGAGCTATATCCTCGATCGAGAACTGCGGCCGGTGCCGGTGGGGGTTTCTGGAGAGTTGTATGTTGGCGGCGATGGGCTGGCGCGGGGCTATCTGCATCGAGCAGACCTGACCGCTGAACGATTCGTGCCGAGCCCCTTCGGCCACGAACCGGGCACGCGCCTGTATCGCACGGGGGACTTGGCGCGTTATTTGCCGGATGGCAATCTGGAGTTTCTAGGCCGGACAGATGATCAGATCAAGCTGCGCGGTTTTAGAATTGAACTAGGTGAGATAGAAAGAACTCTGGCGCAACACGCCGCTGTGCATGAAGTCATGGTGCTGGCGCGGGACATGGAATATGCGCCCACCGCGAGCGCAGCTCTCTCACGGGACAAACGGCTGGTGGCCTATGTAGTGGCACGCGCCGGACAGACACTCTCCACGAACGAACTGCGCCGCTTTCTGAAAGATCTGCTGCCCGATTATATGATCCCGGCGGCGTTTGTCATCTTGGATGCGTTTCCTCTCAACCCGAATGGCAAAGTCGATCGCCGCGCGCTGCCCGCGCCTCAATCGGTTCAAGCCGATCTCGGCAATGCCTCTATGCCGCCTCGAACACCAGCCGAAGAAATGTTGGCCAATATCTGGTGCCAGGTTCTGGGGCTGAATCGAGTCAGCAGCGACAGCAACTTTTTCGAGTTGGGGGGGCACTCTTTGCTGGCGACCCAGCTCATCACGCGGTTGCGCACGGCCTTTCAAGTTGATCTGCCCCTGCGTGCGCTTTTCGAAGCACCCACCATCAGCCAGCTGGCAGCGCGCTTGGCCGCCGCTCAACGATCGGGTGGGACCCTGCCGGCGATTCCGATCAAGATCCTTTCTCGCCAAAGCGAATTGCCCTTGTCGTTTGCGCAACGACGCTTATGGTTTCTCAACCAACTCGGACCGGCGAGCTCGCTTTACAACATTTCGACCGCCGTCAGACTGGTGGGCCACCTCAATCTGACCACACTCGAGCAAAGCCTTAATGAGATCGTGCGACGGCATGAAACGTTGCGCACGACCTTTGCAGCAGTAAAAGGTCAACCGATCCAGCAGATTGCTCCGGCCTTGACTGTGCCACTCCCGGTAATTGATCTGCACTCTCTTCCTGCGAATGAACGGGCGATCTGTGTTCAACAATTGATCGAGGAGGAAGGCCAGCGACCTTTCGATCTGGCACAGGGGCCACTGCTGCGCGTTAAAGTATTGCGTCTGGCAGAGACTGAGCAGGTGCTGCTTCTCACCATGCACCACATCATCTCCGATGGTTGGTCTCTGGGTGTTTTGATCCGGGAACTGGTCGCTCTCTATCCGGCTTGTGTGGCGGGTGCGCAGTCGCCGTTGCCTGATCTGCCCATTCAATATGTGGATTTTGCCGCCTGGCAACACACCTGGGTGCAGACCCCAGAAGTCTGGGAGACTCAGGTCGCTTATTGGAAGCAACACTTGGCGGGTGCGCCAGCCGTGCTGGAATTGCCCACGGACTATCCGCGACCGGCTGTTCAAACTTTCCGGGGCGAGCGGATATCACTGGTCTTGCCGCAGGCCTTATCCAAAGCGCTCGTCAAATTAAGCCACCAGGAAGATGTGACTCTCTTCATGCTGCTGTTAGCCGGTTTCAAGATTCTGTTGCATCGGTATACCGGGCAGTCGAACATCGTCGTCGGCGTACCCATTGCCAATCGCACGCAAGCGGAGATTGAAGGCTTGATCGGTTTCTTTGTCAACACCTTGGTGTTGCATACCGAGCTGTCCGGCGATCCAACCTTCCCCGAGCTGCTGAGGCGCGTGCGTGAAGTGACCTTGGGCGCATACGCCTATCAGGATCTGCCGTTTGAAAAGCTCGTTGAAGAGATTCACCCCGAGCGCGACTTAAGTCGCACGCCGCTGTTCCAAGTGTTCTTCAATATGTTGAACTTTGGGTATGACACCCTTGAATTGCCGGGTGTGAAAGCTGAGGTTCTCTCATCACCCGACGTCGGCGCTAAGTTTGACTTGACCTTGTATGTCCAGGAAAGACCACAGGGCCTTCGGTTGGATTTGCTCTACAACGCCGATCTGTTCGACTGCGATCGGATGATCGAACTGCTCGATCAATTTCACGGCTTGCTCTCACAATTGGTCGATCATCCGGCCGAGCAGATCTCTCGTTTTTCTCTGCTAACGCCTCGGGCCAAGGCTTTGCTCCCGGTGCCTGCTCAGGTTTTGGACTTCCGCTGGGACGGCACCATGCCGAGCCGCTTCTCGCAGCAGGCGCGCCGAACGCCGCAACAGTCAGCCATCGTCGATCGGCAAAGTGTTTGGACCTATCAAGATCTTGAGGCGCGGAGTAATCGGCTGGCGAATTATCTACGCAGCGCCGGCGTTCAGTCTGGGGAAGTTATTGCCGTTTATGCTCACCGCAGCGCTCCGCTCGTTTTGGCACTGTTCGGCATCCTCAAGGCCGGTGCGGCTTTTGTCATTCTCGACCCGGCCCATCCCGCTGCCTTTCTGTGCGAGCGCCTGCGCTTGGCTGCTCCGCGTGGTTGGTTGCAGCTGGAAGCTGCGGGAGATCTGCCCGCGGAAATCGATCGATTCATCACCGGCCTGAACGGTCGCTGTCGCCTCACGTTGCCTTCCTCCATCGCAGGGCTGGATGCGATGTTGTCCGGCTATTCGGTCGAGCCACCTCAGATCGAGATCGGCGCCAACGACCTGGCCTACATCGCTTTCACTTCCGGTACAACCGGATTACCGCGCGGCATTTTGGGAACGCAAGCGCCCCTTGCGCATTTTTTCCAGTGGCAGGTTGAGACATTCTCCCTTAAACCGACGGATCGGTTCAGTCTGTTATCGGGTCTCGCGCATGATCCTCTCTTGCGTGACGTCTTCACCCCTCTCTGCCTGGGTGCGACGCTTTGCATCCCTGAAACGGAACCCGGTCAAGGAGGCGATCAACTGTTGGAATGGTTTAAACGACAGGCGATCAGCGTCACTCATCTCACGCCGGCCCTGGCACGGCTCATAACCGCTGTCTCGCAGACGGCCCAGTTGCCCTCCCTGCGCTACGTTTTCCTGGGCGGCGATATCCTCACCCAGGAAATCACAAACAACATCGGGCGTTTAGCACCCGCAGCGACCTGTGTGAATTTTTACGGGACCACGGAGACGCCGCAAGCGATGGGATACTACCTTGTTCCAAAAGAAGAAGAACTGCGCAACCGCTGTGAACCGCAGGCGATCATGAACTTACGTCGGGCGCTACCGGTGGGGCAAGGCATTCGTGATACGCAGTTGCTCATCCTTAATGCCTCCCACCAAGTGGCCGGCATCAGCGAACTGGGTGAGATTTGCATCCGAACGCCCTACTTGTCTAAAGGCTATCTCGGAGAGGAGGCTCTCACACAGGTCCGTTTTGTGACCAATCCTTTCACGCAGGCGGCGGGAGATCGGATCTATCGGACGGGGGATCTGGGCCGTTACTCCCTCCAAGGCGAGGTTGAATTCGGGGGCCGTTCCGATTCACAGGTCAAGATTCGCGACTTCCGTGTCGAGCTGAGCGAGATTGAGGCCGCGTTGCGGCAGCACCCTGCCGTGCAAGAAAGTGTCGTCGTGGCACGCGACGAGCCCGGCAGCGCCGGCAAACGCTTGATTGCTTATGTGGTGGCCAGACAGGAACACGACCTCGCCACTCAAAGCTTGCGCAGTTGGCTCAAAGAGCAGCTTCCCAGTTATATGATCCCCACAGCGTTTGTGCAGCTGGCGAGCTTGCCGTTGACGCCGAACGCCAAAATAGATCGGCGGGCATTGCCCGATCCCGAACCCCGGCGCCCGGAGTTGGAAACGCACTGGGTGCCGCCTCAAGGTCAGCGAGAGCAGATCCTGGCTGCGATCTGGCGCCAGGTGCTGAACTTGGAGGAAGTGGGCGCCGAGGACAATTTCTTCGATCTGGGTGGACATTCCCTCCTCTTGACCCAGGTTCACAGCCAATTGCGTTCACAACTCGATCGGGAAGTTACCCTCATGGATCTGTTCCGCTATCCCACGATCCGAGCCTTAGCTCATTATCTGGATCGCGATCAAAGTGCCGAACAGCTGCCGCAACAGGGTTACGAACGCGCCGATATTCGCCGCAATTCACAAGAGAGACAACAGCGCTTAAGTGCGCGTCGTCAGGCGCTGAGACAATTCCCGGAGGGTCGTAGTGACTGATCTGAAAAATCACCCTCAGCCGCTGACGGATGATAACGCGATCGCGATTGTTGGCATGGCCGGGCGTTTTCCAGGCGCTCGAGATTTAGAGCAATTTTGGCAAAACCTGGCGGCTGGGCAGGAAAGCATTGCTTTCTTCACGAAGGAAGAATTATTGGCGGCGGGAGTTGATCCGACGTTGGTTGATCATCCGCACTATGTCCACGCGAACGGCCTGTTGGAGAATGCCGATTTCTTCGATGCGTCATTCTTTGGGTATTCCCCGCGAGAAGCGGAAGCCACGGATCCTCAACAACGCTTATTTCTGGAAGGTGCCTGGACTGCCTTGGAAGATGCGGGATATGACCCCGCTACCTTTCCGGGACGGATCGGCATTTACGCCGGGTCGAGCATCAGCACTTACTTGCTCTATCAGCTCATGGCCAATCCCGATTTTGTCCGCATGCTAGGCGAGAATCAAATCTTGATCGGCAACGATAAAGATCACCTGGCGGCGCGGGTTGCTTATAAGCTGAATTTGAAAGGTCCGAGCGTCAACGTTCAGACGGCCTGCTCCACTGCCTTAGTCGCAGTGCATCTGGCTTGCCAGAGCTTGCTGACCGGCGAGTGCGATATGGCACTCGCCGGAGGAATTTCGATCCGGGCACCGCAAAAGCAAGGCTACCTCTATCACGAAGGGGGAATCGATTCGCCCGACGGGCACTGTCGCGCCTTCGATGCCAAGGCGCAAGGTGCGGTGGGTGGCAGTGGCCTGGGCCTCGTTGTTTTGAAACGCCTCGACAGTGCCCTGGTCGATGGCGATTGGATCTACGCCGTCATCAAAGGGTCGGCCATTAATAATGATGGAGCCGATAAAGTCGGTTACACTGCACCTAGCATCAACGGGCAGGCTCAGGTCATTGCTGAAGCGCTGGGTATCGCAGGAATTGATCCAGAGACCGTGTCCTATGTGGAGACGCATGGCTCCGGTACACCGCTGGGCGATCCCATTGAAATAGCCGCGCTGTCCCAAGTCTTTGAGACCCGCTCTCCTAAGCGCGGCTATTGCGCCTTGGGTTCAGTCAAGACCAATATCGGCCACCTCAGTGCCGCGGCCGGTGCCGCCGGGCTGATTAAGACGGTCCTCATGTTGCAGCACCGTCAGATTCCTCCCAGTTTGAATTTTGAACAACCCAACCCGCAAATCAATTGGACTGACAGCGCTTTCTTTGTTAACACCGTGTTGCGTTCGTGGGAAGAAGGAAATCTCCCCCGCCGAGCGGGCGTGAATTCGTTCGGCCTGGGTGGGACCAATGCACACAT
>JAUQXC010000985.1 GCA_030834825.1 Thermoflexales bacterium | reverse complement strand
TCCAGCGTTAGCGTCAACAGATCCACGGCAGCGTTGTCGCCCAACAGCCGGGCATACGCCCGCACCGTACCATAGGACGAAATTTCGTAATGCTCTACTTTTTGAGCGGCGGCAATCAGGGCGGCGTCCAGCACTTCCGTGTCGATGTCCTCGCCCATCATTTCTTTGCCCTCTTCGAGCAGTCCTTCCATGCCTACGCACTTTTTGCCGCGCGGACTGTTTTCCAGCGTTTGAAAGATTCGCTCCAGTCGCTCAATTTGACCATAGGTCTGTTGTAAATGCGCATCAAAAGCAGCTTTCAACGCGGGTGAAGTTGCTGCCTTAACCATGCGCGGCATCGCCTTGGTAATCTGAGTCTCGGCGCTATAGATATCCTTTAATTCGTCTACGTACAGTTTATTCAACGAGTCAAGTTTCATGGTTTCTCCTTAGGAATTTGTCTCATCTGCCTGCCAGGTAGCAAGCAGCGCTAAGCCCTCGATCGCCGGGGCGCTACCGCCCCAAGAAGGAGGATCAATACCACTGCGCCGAGAAAGGCGACTAAGATACTGGTAAGATTGATCCCATTGACAGCATCCGGCACATTGAACAGCGAACCCGCCAGGAAGCCGCCAATCAGAGCGCCTACGATGCCCACGACGATATTACCGATCAGGCCGTATCCGCCCCCGCGCACAACTAATCCCGCGAGCCAGCCTGCAATCAAACCGACCACGATCCACGATAGAATACCCATTACTTCCTCCCTAGATCTTGAGATTTTTCGAACGTTTACAACACTTCATTTCCTGACCGCCCAGAGCCATTGGTTATAGCAGGCTATTCAATTTTGCACGACGGCGTATAGCCGGACAGTGTTTAGACTTTGGGGTGCGCCTCCTTGTCGGCCTCTTTCAGCCAGTTGTTGATTTCCGTCTCGGCTTTGGCCTTGTTGTAGCCGTACTTCTGCTGCAAGACACCGGACAGTTCTTCCATCTTGCCGCTCATTCGCTCGACGTCGTCGTCCGTGAGTTTGGCAAACGTCTGCCGGGCCTAGTCCTTGAGTTCATGCCACTTGCCTTCGAGCATATCTTAGTTAACGTCCATCTGAGTCTCTCCTTAAGTGAGTGAGTGTGCTTGATTGAATTCGCGACGATCGACCCACGCCCGCGTTTTCGCAATACCGGCCTTCATGACACATCCCTCTCACCAACACCACCTTTTGATAAGGTTAACCGTGTCTGAAAACAAAAGTGCTCCTGAATCTGCTCAGGTGTGGCAGACTCAGGAGCTTTTGTCGTGTTCTTAACGCTGGTAAAGGATCTAGGCCGTCTCGGCTTCCAGGGCGTCGACGTTGATTCCGCTTTCGGCGAGGTGGGTCAACTTCTCATCAGCACCCACCTCTTCTTCCAGCGTTAGCGTCAACAGATCCACGGCAGCGTTGTCGCCCAACAGCCGGGCATACGCCCGCACCGTACCATAGGACGAAATTTCGTAATGCTCTACTTTTTGAGCGGCGGCAATCAGGGCGGCGTCCAGCACTTCCGTG
>JAUQXC010000984.1 GCA_030834825.1 Thermoflexales bacterium | reverse complement strand
CCAGTGTAAACTGCGCGTCCGGATCAGTCACATCCATGGCGTAGCCTTGATTGCCGATTAACTGTGTGTCTGACATGCTCAGTGTGGCCTGATGATCGAGGCACACCCCGTTATCGTCCGGGCTGTTTTGAATGAGACTGTTGGTCACCAGCGCCTCGCCGTATTCCACCGAAAAGTTACACCAGTCCTGCGCCCCGCCTTTATTGATAATGACATGGTTCAGCACATTGCCGGTGCTGAGCTGAGTCTCAGAACCGATGATGTGGAGACCCGCCCAACCCATGGCGAGATCAGCAGGCTCAAGCTCGATGGGCTGAGCGGCGGTGGCGTTAGCAATCAGGCGGCCTGCAATGTTGAGGGCATCATTACCGGGCCGCGCCAGCACGCGCACGCCTGGCTCAATGGTCAACACACTATCAACGCCTACCGTCATTTGGACGATGAGATAGGGCAACCCCATATTCTCCCAAGTGTGCGCGCCTTGCAACGTATCAGTCTCAAGATTCACCAAGTTACCGCCATAAGGTAACGGATGGCCCGAACCATCATCCCAACCGTTGCCCGTGGCTGTCAGATTGGAAAGCACCGGATTCACCGAGCCGTCTTGAAAATCGATGGCATATCCGGCGTTGTTCGTAAAGCTGGAGTCATAGACGTGGGCCACACCTTCCGCGTCACCATCATCTCCCAAGATGCCGTCGCCGGGGCTATCGTTGAACTGACAGTGGCGCACGATGACTTCGCTGAATTGAAGACTGAGATTAGCGCCCGAGCCGGCGGCGCCGTTCCCACCACCATTCAGAATCACATACTCCAAAATAGAGCCACGATTGATGGCCTCGGGCGTGCCACGCAAAATGATGCCCGACCAGCCCAACGGCGTATCAGTAAAGGTGATGGGCTCAGCTGCCGTACCCACTGCCAACAACTTTCCATACACCTCAAAGTTGTAATTGACTGACTGGATATTAGCCGTCTCAATGACCACACCCGGCTCGATGGTCAACGTCACGCCTTGCGGCACTTCCAGGCTAACGTCGATTTGATAGGGACTATTCGCCTTGGTCCAGATCGTATTGACGGCGAGAGTGCCACTCACGATCGTACCTTGCGGAGCCGTGGGGATCCGATCGGGATCACTTGTTTCGGACCACTTCGTATTCATGGTGACGAGTGAGGCCGCCCGTGCCGGCAGAGAAGCGAGAGCAGTCACCAGCAGGACCATTAAGATCACTCCGGCAATGCCCCAGCTTCGCATCTTGGAAGAGAGTTTGTCGATTTTCATGTTTTGCTCCTTTTTTCGATCAAGTATTGGCTGAGAAAATAGCTGCTGGGCGATTGGCATCAAGCATTTCTTGGAAACAGAACGCCAATGCCGCCTGCTACCGCAATCCCGGGCCTTGCGGCCCAGGAAGTTCACCTTCTTCGAATTGAACGGCGAGATAAGCCAACAACTCCCGGGCATTGCGTACGCGTGTCACCGCTCCGGTGCCGACATGCTGAATCACTCCAGCCCAGGCGGCACCATCAGAGGTTCTACACCAGAGGCGCACCACAAAAACTTCCCGTTCCGAACTTTCCAGTCGTCGTTTAGTCATCTTGTTTCCCATTCAAACAAAAACTGATGTCCCAGATTGGACATCAGTTTATCAAGTGTATCTCTTAAAACTATCTCAGCTCAAAGCGAGCGCGGCCGAACCTTGGGCTCATTTTGCCGGCGTCCGCGGGTTCCAGCCGTTTTCCCCGCCCTGCGCAGCGCGGCCAGATCGCGTTTGATGGTCGCGCGGCTGACCCCCAGAGCCTTGGCCAAGTCGTCTACGGTCGGCGCAGCTGCTTGTTCCTCAGCTTCTGTCAGCAACCGCAGCAGGCGGTATTGACGACGCGCCCCTTTGTCTTCAATCGCTTCCTCTTCCGGTGCCATGATGGTCCATTTGACTTCGACAAACTCCTCATCACGCAGCGGCCGGCCAGTCGGTGCGTTGCCGCACGGCAGTCGCACCTTCATGCCTTGAGGTTGCTCTGCCTCCCAGGCGGTGAGAATGGCGCGGTGTAACGGCACACCCTTTGCGCTTTGCACGCGTTGTTCGGACGTCAGCTGTTCAAAGAAGCGCAGCAGCAATTGATGCGCCTGTTCCAACGCAGCGCACGCTGGCTCTTGCTGTCCTACAGCTTTCAAGACTTGATAGTGAATATACGGAATGCGATAGGCTCGCTCCACCGTCGGAGTTAAGTGCACCATAGCGTCATTTGTGGCGGACAGCGCCAGCTCCAGTTGTCCCAATGCGAGGTAAGCTTGCCCCCGAGAGGCCAATACGGACGCGACCCAATCCTTCGCGTTCAGTTCTTCGCAAAACGCCGTCGCCATAGCCAGGTGCTCCAAGGCTTGATCGGGTTGGCCTTGTTCAGACAGGAAGTTTGCTGACGATAACAAGAGCTCCACGGCCATCCAGCGATAGCCGGAGTTGAGAACCTGCTTGAGTGCCTCTTCAAACAATGGGGCAGCCGCAGTCCAGTCGCCCCGATTCTGAGCGATGCACCCTAAAATAGTCAGACACTGGGCGATACTCGCCGGATTATCCACACTTCGAAAGAAAGCCAATGCCGACTCGGCACTATGCCTCGCCAGTTCCTCGTTTCCCAAAGCGTTAAGCGCCAGGGAGGCAATGTTGGCTTGCACGTAGGCGGTGCCGCGCTCATGCCCGATCGCACTGGCGATCAGACTCGCCTGTTGATAGCAGTCAAAGGCTTCGGCCACTCGATTGGCCAGGTTGAAGACATTGCCGTAATTCAGCAAATTGCGGGACTCGCCATAGCGGAATCCAATGGTGCGGCACAGGTCAATCGCGCGCCGATAAGTTGCTGCGGCGTCATCGGCCTGACCTTGCTCCATCTGGATGATGGCGAGCAAACTTAACTCTTCAGCCTGTCCAAGCAAATCGTTAATGCGCGTGTAGTAGTCAAGCGCGATCTGGATTTCAGCTTGGGCGGTCGCGTATTCGCATTGGCCCAAGAGCGCGTCGCCCAAGGCGTGATGCGCCTGCGCCGTCAAACGTGGATCCAGCTGCTTATCCGTACACAACGCGACAGCCTGGCGTACGCTAGGCATCGCTTCAATCGCACGGCCACTACGGTTCAGATTTTCACCCAGTGCGAGCAGGGCCATGATTTGATTAGGTGTATCCTGCCGCTGCTCGGCCAGGGTCAAGGCTTGGCGCGCGGCGGCCTCCGCTTCATCGAAGCGCGAAAGAGTCGTGAGCAACCGCGCGTACCGTTGCTGTACGCGTATGAGACGTGACTCATCCGCGCCGGCTAGGCGCAGCATCGCGTCCAGATCGTTAGCCTGCTGCTCACGTGCTCCCAAGACCTCTACGGCAGATTCATGGGCGGTCAGTAAATCAAAGTGCGCAGCAGGTTCAAGTGACGCCTGCTGCACCAAGGCTAACGCCGCCGATAAATGTTCGCTGGCCGTTGCGTACGCGTGATGGGCTGTCGCTTCAGTCGCGGCGAGTTGATGATAGCGAATCGCCTTATCCCATACCTGCCCCCGCGTCCAGTGTTCGGCGAGCGCCGCCAGCCGATCGGGTTGTTGCCACTCCAATGCTTGAGCCACGCACCGATGCCAACCGGCACGTTCAGCGGGCGCCAGATCGGCATAGACGATCTCACGTATGCGGGCATGATTAAATTCGTAATTGTGCGCGGTTTCGACCAGCAGACCACGCTGTCCCAGTTCGCCGAGCGCCTTCAGCACCGTGGTCGTATCGAACTCGGCCACTTCATCCAGCAAGGCAAAATCGAAATGCGTGCCCAGCACGGCCGCCACATTCAAAATGACACGCTCGTCGTGTGACAGCCGCGCGAGGCGTAACCCAATCACGCGATCAAGCGCCGGCGATAACGGCAGTTCGTTGTAGTCCGCAGTCGTGGTATCGAAGCTCGTGCTCCACTCGCCGTCTGTGTTACGCTGGAGCAGTCCAGCCTCGTATAGCGCCCGCAATGTTTCCAAAATAAAAAGCGGATTGCCGCCGGTTTCAGTCGAGAGACGATTCTCAAACAGGGGAGCCGGCCTGCCCATTCCCAGGCTGCGCCGAATCAGTTCGCTGCTCGCCGTGGTGTCCAAACGCGCCAGCGTCAGCCGGCCGTGCGCTTCGCACGCCAACGCTTGCACTTTGCGGCTCACCGGCAGTTGAGCGCGGGCCTCATCGGTTCGATAACTGCCAATGATCAGCACGCCTACCGAACTGAGCTGACGCGCGAGTTGAGTCAGCATATCGAAGGTGTCCAAGGACGTCCAGTGCAAATCTTCCAAAATCAGCACGATCGGCTTGATACGCGCCCACGCTTCCAGCATGCACCCGATCGCTTCCCTCAAGCGGATTAGCTCCTGTGCGGGATCGAGCGGTGTGGGTTTGGCTAGCTCGGGCAGACGTGCGGCGAGAACGGGTAATAGGGGACAGAGCGCTTGCAGCCAGACCGGTTCAATGAGCCGGGCAATTTGATCGGCACGTAGGGATGTGAGTTCAAGCGATACCGCTCGCAAGATCAAGCCGTAAGCCGCCACGGCCTGTTCTTCCTCGGCTGCCCACAACACTTGCGCGCCACGCCATCGAGCGTCGCTGCTGACCTCTTGCAGCAAACGGGTTTTGCCGATACCGGCTTCGCCTTCGACCAGGACGAGGCCGCCGATGCCGTTAAAGATGCCTTCTACGAGCGAGAGCAACTCGGCGCGTTCCTGATTCCGACCAACAAGCGGGATGGCCGAGGTCTGATTCAAAAACAGCGGGACTTGAGACAAGACCGCGGCGGGCACATGCCCTAGAGCGTTGCCAGTCCGGGTGGCCAGATCGCGCGCCAGGGCCAGCGTCTCGGTCTCCGGTTCCACGGACAGTTCGGCTTTCAAGATCTCACGGCAAGTGGCAAATTGCCGCAGGGCCTCAGTAGGCCGATCGAGCAGGCAATATAGGCGCATCACTTCACGGTGGGATGCTTCACGCAACGGATCAGAGTGGGCGAGTGTGGTGGCTAACTCGAGCGCTTCGGCATAATGTCCGGCCAGTTTTTTCAATTGAACCAGGCGAGCCAATGCCTCCAGATACATCTCATGCCATCGTTCACGATCGACCAACAGCCACTCGTCATAGAGGCCTTCCAATAAGTCGCCGCAATAGAGCTGGCAAGCTCGTTGAAGATCTGCCCGGGCGACTGAGCCATCGCTTACCGCCGTATTCTCTTTGAGATGCGGGCGCACCAGGCGTTCAAATTCCAACGCGTCGACCCACAAGGCCGTGCCAGGTGCCAGGCTGATCCATTCACGATCAGATCGGATAACCCCCGGTAAGCTGCGGCGTAATTGCCAGACAGCTTGGCTCAGCGTGTGCCGGGCACGCGCTTCGGGAACGTTCGGATCGAGCAAGCCAGCCAGAGTCGTGCGCCGCTGCCGTTGAGGATGACGCAGGATCAAATAAGCTAGGAAGGACTGCAAACGGGGTGTTGACGGTATCGTTAGCGGAGTATCACCACGAATCAGGCGGAACTCACCCAGTAAATGAATGCGCAGCGGTAAAGTCATAGTCCAACCTTATAATGGCCCCCGCGCCAAACCCAATAAGAATATCGTGATTGTAATAAGAATCAAA
>JAUQXC010000983.1 GCA_030834825.1 Thermoflexales bacterium | reverse complement strand
GGCAATCAGCGTTTGAACGGTATCCGTTTGACAGGTCTCGTCTTTCTCGTTGAGAAACTCGTCGGTCATTTCGCGATTGACGTCCTCAAAGAACCTCAGCCCAGGATACTCCTCGACCAGCCAGTTTTTGTACGTGATGGCCCGGCGGGAAGTCGCCGGTCCTGTCTCGGAGTATGCCCAAGACGTGGTATAATTATCATAGGAATACTATTCTGCGGATAGTTATTAAACATGACGATTAAACCCTTCTATCACCGCGAGCAACAACTTGCCGATCTCGATCAGCTGCTGCTCCATCGTTCTGGGCCAGCCTTTGTCATCGTCTATGGCCGGCGGCGCGTGGGTAAGACCTGGTTGCTTCGCTACTGGGCCGAGCAGTCTAGCGTACCGACCTTCTACTGGGTCTCACCGCGCGGCGAGACGCCTGACAACGTGCGCAGCGACTTGGTGCGCGAACTGTGGCGCTGGGAATTCCCTGAGCGCGATGTGGAAACCGCGCCGCGCTATGATAACTGGAAGGATGTGTTTGTGGCCATGCGCCGGCTGGCCGGCGACCGGCGGATGGTATTTCAACTCGATGAATTCCCTTGGGCGGTCAACTCTGATCCCTCACTGCCCTCACGCTTGCAGGCCACTTGGGAGACGGTCTTTCGCGACAGCCAGGTCAGCCTGGTGCTCTCCGGCTCGCACATCGCCGTGATGGAGTCACTGCTACAATCGGATGCCCCCTTATTCGGTCGGTTGACTGGCAAGTTGTATGTGCCACCCTTCGACTTCGTCGAGATCACGCCTTTCGTCCGGCGTTACTCACCCGAAAAGCGGCTGGCCGTTTATGCAACCGTGGGTGGCGTTCCTGACTACTTGCGCTCCTGGAATGATCGCGCCGATCTGATGGAGAACATCCGCGCGATCTTCCTATCGGACCTCTCGCCGTTTCGGAATGAAGCCGACGTGCTCATTTCGGATGTATTGCGGCGCGACTCGCCCGATTACCAGTCCGTACTCTCTGCAGTCGCACGCGGCTCTCACGATCTCGACGGCGTCGTCAAGGCTACCCAGATCGACGGCGATCGCGCAGCAGGTGTCCTGACCACGCTGACGGATCTTCGTCTGGTCGAGAAGCGCATCCGAGCGAGTGTACCCGTTAACCGCCATGACAAGGCTCGCTATGCTCGCTACTTTCTCGCGGATCCCTTCTTGCGCTTCTACTACTACATGGTTGAACCGAATCGCACCTTTCTTGCGCAACAAAACTACGGCGTCGTGCTGCGCCATTTCGCGGAGCAGATGCGGCCGTTTGTGGCGGCGACGTTCGAGGATCTCTGCCGCACCTGGACGCTGGCGATGGCGCGCGCCGGGCGCTTGCCCTTCGCGCCGGAATATATTGGATCGGACTGGCGAGGGAGGGAACATCAAATCGATGTGATGGCGGTCAACTGGCGTGAAGCGCAGGTGCTAGTTGGTGAGGCCAAGTGGGGTGAAAGCCGAGTCGACCATCAAGTGTATGCCAAACTCAAGGAACGTGCCGAGAGTGCCCTGGCGTATCTGCGGGCTGAACGCAAAGGCGATCGATCGGATGATCAACCCTGGGCGGTTCATCTGGCCTTGTTCGCACGGCATGGCTTCACACCCGCGGTCGTCGCCGCAGCCAAGGCAGATGGCGCGCGGCTGCTGACATTTCAGCAGATGGTCGCCGAGCTAGAACGGCAGCCTACGCGCCCCATCCGTTAGCCCTTTGAACGTTGATGTGGTACATAGGCGTACGTCACTTCTGTCCGATGCGGGTTGTGCCCCAACCACATCGCCAATTCATGCCGCGCCTCGGCTTCCGTGTATCCTAACGCACGTTTGAGGTTCACGAACTCGCAGGCGGCCGTCGCCCGAAAGCCATGCACCCACGACGTTGGATGTCCAATTGATCACAGGCTTGCCGCACATACCGTTCCAGGCGATCCTTCCAGCAGCAGGCCTGCTGTTCCGGCAAATAGACAAACGGCTGGGATAAATCCAACTCGGGCAGCACCGCTGAATTCAGCACCCGAATGTTCCGCGTCTTGCCGCCCTTGCCCAGCAATTCCACCTTTTTCTCGGGAATGGACACTTTGTCGGCGCGCAGATGAAGGACCTCGTCGATACGCGCCCCACTCGACAAGATGAAGCGCAGCGCCTGGCCGAATTCGGGATCACGGGCGTTGACGCGCCGCCACAGCGCAGTCGCCTCATCGAGTTCATAGGGTCCACGCGGTTGATGATCATCCTCTACCCGCCAGTCGGTGGACACGAGATCAGACTTGATCCAGTTCATCGCATACAGCCCTTCTTGCAGTTTTCGGAGCGTGGCAATCAGCGTTTGAACGGTATCCGTTTGACAGGTCTCGTCTTTCTCGTTGAGAAACTCGTCGGTCATTTCGCGATTGACGTCCTCAAAGAACCTCAGCCCAGGATACTCC
>JAUQXC010000982.1 GCA_030834825.1 Thermoflexales bacterium | reverse complement strand
GCAAGGGCGGGGGCTGGGCGCTACCTTTTACCGCAACGGTGACAACGCCAACCCCATCGTATAGTTCACGCGATCCTTGTTCGGGATCACATACGAGAACACGTGCTCGTCCGCAAGGAGCCAGGAACTTGTCGAACGAGCCGGGCAAGACGATATTGACGCCGCGCGGCGCGGCGGGTATAATCTAGCCAGACTAGCCAGAAAGGGGACCTGATGAATACGATCTGGCAAATTCAGGATGCCAAGAACCGGCTCAGCGAAGTCATTGCCCGCGCGCTTAAACAGGGGCCGCAGCTCATCACCAAACACGGCGAGAAGACCGTCGTCGTCATGTCTTATGTCGAATACGAAAAGCTGCGCAAATCGCAGGGAAAACTCTCTGAGTTCTTCCGTGCCTCCCCGCTGGCCGGGCTTGATGTGAAACGTGATAAATCAGCGCCGCGCACAGGCCTCGAGTTATGAAATACCTGCTCGACACCTGTGTCATCTCGGAGTTGGTCGCCAAACAACCGCAGCCCGGCGTCGTTGAATTTGTCGATGCGCTCGACCCCGACGATGTGTACTTGAGCGTTATCACGATCGGGGAAATCACCAAGGGTATTGAGAAACTTCCCAAGTCCAAACGAAAACAGGAACTGCTGACGTGGCTCAGGGAGGATTTACTCGTTCGTTTTGACGGAAAAATGCTGGTTCTTGATGCCGAAGTCCTCGTAGCGTGGGGCACGCTCACGGCGCGGCTAGAATCGTCAGGTCGAATCATACCAGCCATGGATTCACTGATTGCCGCAACGGTATTGGCGCAGCAAGCCACGCTGGTCACGCGCAATGTGGATGATTTTGCAGGCACGGGGGCGGAAATTATCAATCCCTGGGAATGAAAGCGCATGGATGACATCCCTGCTTAGGGCGGCGAGATAGCGACCATCGCCCTGCCATTGGTCAACTAGCCATTACGATCCCCGTCGTATAGTTCACTCGATCCTTGTTCGGGATCACATACGAGAACACGCGCTCGCTCGCCAGGAACTTGTCGAACGAGCCGTGTTTGTGTGATGTAACCTCATACATGATCAAGACAGCCCATTCGATCTGAATGGGCTGTCTCGTTGAGCTTCCGTTACAATAGATTAACGCACAAACTGCAAGGCAATCAGAACCGCCCCAACTAACATGCCGGCATACACAAAGAACTGCGCCAGTGGATAGGTATAGCTGGTGATCTTCTCGCCGTCCTCCATGACCAGCCAGCGCATTTCAAAGTAGGGCCGCATCGCGCGCCGATACCAGCCCAGCGCTTTGCCGCGTCGCCCCACCAGCTTATCGGCTTTGAGCCAGCCGAAGAGAAATTCGAGGATGCCCAACGGCTGACGATAATCGACCGTGATATAGCCAGAGTTATCCTGCAAGACCAGGTCTTCGCTGTAGAACAGGCCCGGCACACCGCGCCCGATGATCTCGCCCTCCAACTGGCAGGCGATCGGCCGCACGGGAGAGACCTTGACTTCGGCGATGAGCGAATTCACGGTGCGCGCCTCATCGAACTCATGCCGATACATGATGCGCCGCTGCAGCCACCACGTGAAGCACGTGATCAACAGGCCCACGCCTGCTACGCCCAGCACACTCTGTTCAGTCGCCACCGCGGCAAGTACTGCCAGACCGCTGGCGATGAACACCACCGTCGGTAGGTATTTGACCGCCAGATCGACGGCAAATTCGTCCCAATAGCTCTCCGGGGGTTTCTCATCCAGCGCCAGGCGCGGTGTCTGGCCGATCGCTTCGCTGTGTTGGCCCAAGGCGCGAATGCGTTTGGCCGCCAGCGGATGCGTCGAACTCAGTTCGAAGAAAAACGCCCACGGATTCCACAGATCCCATTTCATGGCATTCTGCATGGAATCCAGCGTGATGGTGCCATTCGCCGCCCCGGCCAGCGCCAGCCCTTGTGCGGCTTTGGGATCGAAGATGCCAAAGGCTCGCACCGCATTGAGCCGGATGTCGGCCTTCTTGTCCTTCTTGTCGCGTGGGGCAGTCGCCAGACCATAGGCCACCTTCACCAGCGCGCTTGCTAAAGCGTTAGGGTTGCCGGTCACTTCGGCGGCGAACTGATCGGCGTAGTATTCACGCACGCGTGAGAGCAGCAGAGCGATGAATTGGCTGACGATGTAGGCGATGTACGAGACCACGCCCACGATTGCCAGGTACGCACCTTCTCGATTGCGGCCGCGCGAGATCGAGAAGCGATAGAGCACGTACAGGATCAGCGGCACCGCCGCCGCCACCGTCATCACGACGAAATCCCAGTGCTTGATATGGCCCAATTCGTGCGCGACGACGGCTTGAGACTCTTCACCGTCGAGCCGTTCCAACAGGCCTGTCGTGACCACCAGGCGCGCGTCACCCGGATAGTGTCCGAAGGTGAAGGCGTTGGGATTGCCATCCTGGATAACGCCAAAGCGCGGATGAGGGATTTTGCGCTCTTCACACACCCGATCGATAAAGGCGGCCAACGCCGGGCTGACCGACTCCGGCTCGCGCCACTGGATCTTGTAGATCAATTGCAGAATCCACGGGCCAAGCAAGTACTGCAATAGCAGGATGCCCAGCGCGAAGACGATGGACCAGCCGAGGGGGGCGTGGATGGCGGTCAGCACCACCATACCGATGGCGAACAACAGGCCGAACAGCAGTGACAGGACCAATACGGATCGCAACAATAGGTTAGCCATGAATGTCTCCTTGAATGGTGCCGCATGAACGAAACAACCGCGTGATGCCAGTAGTATACGCCCGATCACGCCAAAATTGCCTGACACTTTTCTCCCATGAAAGCGCTATTTCGACCGATCGGGCGTTTTCGCCGAGGAAGGGTTAGTTGTATAATGCTCGCCAACAAAAAATTCAGGGAGAAACCCGCATGGCACTCAGCGCCTTCGACGACAAAGCGCATCCCCCGCAGGAAAAAGACCTGGCGAAAACGTTGGGCAGCAAGTTCGCTTTGTGGAACGATTTGAAAGATCGCATCGCCGCCAGATTTGCGCCGCTATCCATCGATTGGGGATTCGCCAGCAAGAACACAGGCTGGGGCTTACGCCTCAAGCAGGAGAAGCGCACGGTGTTGTATATGACGCCCTGCCAGGGTTATTTTCTGGTTTCTTTTGCGTTGGGCGAGAAAGCCGTGAAGGCGGCGCATGCCAGCGATTTGCCCGCGGCTGTGTTGGACGTCATCGACAAAGCGCCCAAGTATGCCGAAGGGCGCGGCGTGCGGTTTGAAGTAAAAAGCGCCAAAGATGTGCGTAACCTGGAGAAAGTGGCCATTATCAAAATGGCGAATTGACTCTAGCGTCTAAGTGCAATCAAGAAAGTCTTGCGGGATCGTTGTTGCCAACGTCATGCCCGAATGCTGCGCCAAGCGCGCCCCCGCGTGTAGCGCGGACAGGGCGTGATCGGGCATCCAGTTGCTATTGGCGTAGCGGTCGAACAAGGACACTGGATTCCCGCTTAAAACGTGCGGGAATGACTGATCCCATAGCCTGGAACAGATATTACAAACGATTGATCCGATGACGCGCAGCGCTCAGTGAAGCCTCTCGCTCGCTGTGAACGTCCATCTAATCCACTCCCGATGAGTTCTCTCAATCCCCACGACTTTCCGTTATTGATGAGATAAGCAGCCAGGGTCTGCATCAACAGTGAAGACAGATTAACTGAATGCTATAAAGACCATCAACACTGTGAGGCCATTCGATGGCAAAGCGCAAGAATCAGATGCTTGAGGCACTACAAGCAGGTCGTTCGTACACTTGGACCGAACCCGACGGCGGCGACCTGGCTTCAATGCGGGCCGCCGTCAAGCATGGAGAGACGCTGACCATGTCGCCCATCGGCGATCCGCACGAAATCCAAGCGGGTGACATCGTGTTCGTGAAGTGGCATGAGGGATACATCACCCACCTGGTGCAGGAAATTCAAGGCGATCAGTTTCTCATCGTCAACAGCGTCGGCAAGATCAACGGCTGGGTTAAAGGCAGCGAGATTCTGGGCCGAGTCACGCATCGCATTGAACCGGAACCCGCGCCCAGCGTGCCCGTGATGCTCGATCAACTCGAAGCCGCCTATCGTACGCTGGCAGCCCGGTTACAAGCGACGGACACTGAGCACAACCGTTTGCTCTCCACTGTCGACGATCTGCGCTGGTATGCGGATCGCGTTGGCAGTGAACGCTGGTCAAAGCTGCCCCAGCTCAACAAGTGGAGTTTCGATCAGCACCTGTGGCATCTGACGAAAGAAGCGAAACGCGCCGTAGATTCGGATTCACCTCGCTCGCTTGATTTCTACATCAATCACGGTAAAGAGCATGTGGGGATGATGGCTGAGGAATTCGCGCTATTCGAGTTTGCTGAAGCAGAGCCGAGTGACTAAGTATCTAATCCGCACCCGGCGAGTTCTCTGACCCCACCGGCCAACCGTTATCGAAGAGAGGACCGGTGGGGTCAGCGCCATCGCGGAAGACAGATTACGCATCACGCATTACTTCATTACGATCCCCGTCGTATAGTTCACCCGATCCTTGTTCGGGATCACATAGGAGAACACTTTCTCATTCGCCAGGAACTTATCGAACGAGCCGTGTTTCTTCACGAGATCGGGCAGCTTCGCTGAGTGCCGGTGGCCCGACCTGGCGGTGAAGGCCGCCGGAAATGTGAGATTCGACCAGCCAAAGGTACGATAGATCAAATCGGTCACGCGACGGACTTTGCTCAAGTCCTCCGGCTTGTCCCATGCGCACTGATAGCCCCCCAGTCCCAAATGCAGGGAGACATTCTGCACATTGCCCGGCGCGAGTTCGGCAATCGCCAGGCGCTTCAGCACCTGCGCCTGCATCTCTGCTTCAAAGTCCGGCGTATCCGTTTGATCGAACGTCTCCATCAATTCCGGCACGCCGATCCAATCGGTCAGCCATTCGCGCACATTCGATCGATAGCGCTGCGCATTGATCCAGGTTGAGTCGGCCAGCCAGAGCAGCAACACGGCGGGACGACGATTGCGAACGCGGAGGTCATGCAGCCACAGCAAAAAGTGAATGGTGCCCAGCGGGTACTTGTGCACGAAGTCGATCTGATCGATACCGCGCAGCAGGTTGGGATTCACGCTCGTCCGGTGGCCGGGGACCCGATCGGTTGGAGAAGGCCGCAGGATGTGATGACCAATCGAGGAGATGCTGGCGTGATACACATCGAGGTCCACCCACACACACTCAGCCGGATCGATCGCCGGATCGTGATAGAGCGTCGTGTAGTTATAGAAGCCGGCTACCGTCCAATCGAGCACGTGATACAGAAACTGCGCCGAGAGCAGCGCATCGATGTCGTTGCCAATGATCATGCGACGGTTGCGCTGGGTCAGCCACGGGAAGCGCGTAAAGATGTCGGTGCGGTTTAACATGAGTGATCAGTGACGTGTCGAAAGTGGCAACTCAATGTCATTGATAGGCTCATAATAACGTCGTCATGCCCGAATGCTGTCATCGGGCATCCAGAGTGATTATCAGTCACTCACATTGACCAGACAACTGGATTCCCGCTACGCCCTTCCCGCGAGGCGGGGGAGCGTTAGGCGAAAACGCGCGGGAATGACGCACTCATCTCGTCAACGGAATGGCCTTGAGCAACGAGCGCTCAAACGTCAGTCAAACGTCGAACGACGCAGTTGTTTAATCTGCCCCCACCGCTTCTTGCCTTGTAGTCGTCTTTCTTTGGAAGCCGTCGAGGGTTGAGTGCTCTTGCGTTTCTTCGGCACCCGCAGCGCCGCCGCCAGGATTTCTTGAAAGCGCGCCGTGACGATCTCACGATTGCGCAGCTGGCTGCGCTCTGATTGCGCGGTGAGGTGCAGCACGCCTTCTTGATCGATTAGATTCTTGAGCTTGCTCAGGATCCGGTGGCGCTGTTGCTCGTTAAGGCTGGGCGAATGCGCCACGTCGAACAACAACTCGACCTGCGTTTCGGTCTTGTTCAAGTGCTGTACTTAATCGATCCGCGATCAGAATCGTGTCGGATTGGTTGGGTTAGACTTTTCGTCGTTTTCGTGACGAAATGCTCGAACTTATCTCAGGTTGAGAGTGTAACACAGGTTGCCGCCGCCTGCACAACATTGCGCTATCGCAGACGAGCAATCAATTTGCGCTTCATCGTACTGCTTGACTTGACCCGATTCGCACGTATACTAATTGACGCGCTTGGGGCCATGTGAATTGTGTGCTGTTTCATCTGGCGGGTGTCCATGTCAGTGGTGGCTGGTGAAGCCAAGTGCGTTGTGCGCGCAGCAAGAGATGATGGACTGGAGTTTGGACTGGAACATGAGTAGGCTTAACGCATGTTGATCATAACACCCGATCTCGCCATCGCCGAGAACGAGATAGAAGAAAAATTCATTCGCGCCACTGGCCCAGGCGGGCAAAATGTCAATAAGGTCGCGACGGCGGTCCAACTGCGGTTTGATGTGCAGCATTCACCTTCCTTGCCAGAAGCAGTTCGAGCACGCTTGCTGCGTTTGGCCGCCAAGCGCGTGACAGCTGAAGGGGTTTTAGTGATTGAAGCGCAACGGTTTCGGACGCAAGAAGAAAATCGCCAAGACGCACGAAAGCGCTTAGTAGTCCTGATTCGGAAAGCGGCCGTCGCCCCTAAGCCACGGCGGCCCACCAAACCAACCGCGGCCTCACAAGCACGGCGGCTAGACAGCAAGCGTCGACAAAGCCAACGCAAACGCCTCCGTCGCACCGGCGCTGATCACAACGATTAACACTGACGCGGAATCTGAAGACCCCGACCCACCTTGACTCAGGGACTTTTTTTCGAGGCACTGCTGGGGTTTTGGCCGAGGCAGTATGAGTCACAAGTGCCGTGCACCAAATAGCTGAAGATCGGTGCACGATATTCGAATCGCCGCAACGCAATGCATAATGATCATCACTTGACCCCTTGATTTTGCCCAAAATTCGGCCTATCACTTCGACTTGAGATGAGTCGAATTTTGGGCAAAAATCGGCTTACGGTTTCAATTCTCGGAACAATTTTTGCAAACAAGCCTGCATTTCGAGCGCATAAGGATGGGAACGCAATAAAGCGACCTTTTGCAAGCGGTCGCCGTGCCGACCACCGAATTCCAAGCGCCCCGGAATGGGGAAGAGGTCTTGGACGATTCGAAGTGAGCCAAAGTTTTCAAAAGTGGAGCCTTGCCACATCCATGGGCCGGTCCACTTAATCAGATTGTGCGCCAAATCGTTCAGCACCACCCAAGCGGCTTGAGCATTCCAAGCGTGTTTGCGTCGTTTGACCAACTGGAGGCCGGCTTTGTCTTCGCGGATTTCGGTTTCCATGCCACCTCGGGCGTTGTAGCACTGAGCGATTTCAGCCGGTGATTGATCAAAGAGTTGATGAATGAGCAACGCACACTTCTCTTTGCCAGTTGGCGTGATCCAATTCACGGCGACCGTTTGTGTCCGGCGTACATATCGGACCGGGTTGGGGACCGCGGCCACCCATTTCTGCGGGCCAACTTCAATCCAAGCGTCGTCCGGCACTTGATGGACAACCTTGGCTGCGCGCCGCGCACTAAAGCCTTTGACTAAAATGCGACAACGGCGAGGCAGCAACCAATTGATCGCCCCATCGGTGCCAAAGCCACCATCTAATCGCCAGAGAAGTCGCGGTTGACGTGTGGCGAACAAGTTCAAACGTTGTTCCGTCATGAGGACCATCGGTTGCAGGCAATTTTGGCCTTTTTGTGCGCCAGGAAATAACAGCGAGCCCAGTGATTCGCCATACGGTTGAGAGGTAACCCGCGCGACTTGTCGCCCCTAGCGATTTTTTTACCCGCGAAATAGCCTTTGCTGTTACCTGCTGCCAGGTGCGAAGCGGGCAAGCCCGTCAGGTCGCCATCCAACGTCAAGTCACCGCGCCGAAAATCATGTCGACAGGTCTGCGACCAGTTCTGTGTAATCTGCGCAAACGCTGCTTGGAGTTCTTGCAAGCTCGCGTCATCTACTGCATCGAAGGTGTCAGACACCGTGGATTGTTCCGCAAATTCGGCTTGTCCCCACGCGCAGGCCAGCAGACGATTGGGGCGGAGCAACCAGTTGGATTGATACAGAGCGCGGCCACCCGCTAATATCAAGACTAACCCGTTCACCAATTTTTCGGTGGGCGTATGCTCGCGAACCTTCTGAGGCAATTCCAGATCGATCAAAGGTTCCAAGACGGCGGCGCGACGCAAGGCATAGCCCAACGCAGCCACGGCACATGCGAGACGGTCGAACTGGATGTGAGCGTAACACGGATTGGATTCATAA
>JAUQXC010000981.1 GCA_030834825.1 Thermoflexales bacterium | reverse complement strand
AGCCCTTGTGCGCAGGAGCAATGTATTCGCCGGGTTTCTTCCCACAAGGCTATTTGAGCAAGCCCTACAACGGCGGCTATTACCTGGTGCGCGCTCTGGCAGAACGCTATGATTTCGATCCCGTTCACACACCTTGGTGTCAGATGACGTCAGAGGCGCAGCAAGTTTTTCTATTCGGCGGCTCGGAACTGCTACCCGTGATTTACGAGAATCGCAAAGGCCGGACTCAGCGGCGTGAGGAGCGGTTCCCTGGTTTCTTCGGTTGGCTGCGCGATTGGGATGTCGGCGGAACTTATACTCAAACGGAAGTTTGTCCCGCCTGTCAGGGTGCGCGGCTCCGATCCGAATACCTGGCTATAACGCTATCAAAGCACAACGTCTATCGACTCAGCGAAATGCCGCTGGCCGATCTACTTGATGTACTTCAAACCGTTGACGTCACAGGTGATATGGGACATCTCGCGCTGGACAGTTTGCGCATCGCCGAGCGCCGTTTGCGTTTTCTGCTCCAGGTCGGGCTGGGTTACCTCAACCTTAATCGAGTCACGGCGACGCTCTCAGCCGGCGAAGCACAACGCATCAAACTAGCGGGATCGTTGGGCAGCCAGCTCACGTCGTTGACGGTGCTGCTCGACGAACCGTCGCGCGGCATGCACCCTTCGGAAGTGGAAGCGCTGCTGGCCGCCCTGATCGAATTACGCGACGCTGGCAACACCGTCATCGTGGTAGAACACGATCCACTGTTCATGTCTGCTGCCGACTATTTGATCGATATGGGGCCCGGTTCCGGGGTGGCGGGGGGCCAGGTCGCCGCGCACGGCAAACCAGAGCAGGTCCAACTAGCAGATACGACGACGGCGCAGTGGCTACGCGGCGAACGCAAAATTGTTCTGCCCAGCGTGCGCCGATCGCCACACGCGTGGATGACGATCCAAGGCGCGCGCGCCAACAACTTGCACGGCGAGAAAGTGCAGATACCGCTCGGCCTGTTGGTCGGCGTGTGTGGCGTCTCCGGCTCCGGCAAAAGCACGCTACTGCTCGACACACTCGGCCGGATCCTGGTTCCCAAAAAGCATACCACCAGCGTCGCGCACGAACCCATCGAGCCAGGTGAACACGATGCCATCTTCGGTGCGCCATCTCGCGCCATCTTGCTCGATCAAGCCCGCCAGGGTATCAGTAGTCCATTGGCTTACCTGGACCTGTCCCAACCGTTGATCAAGCTGTTTGCCGAAAGCGAAGACGCGCAAGTTCTGGGGCTGGATGAAAAAGCGCTGGCCAAACCGTGTTCCATCTGCAAAGGGCGCGGCGCATTATGGATCGACATGGGATTTTTGCCGGATGTGCGCGTCCCGTGCGACGCCTGTCAGGGCAGTGGCAATTGTCTTGAAGCCTGGGATGTCAAGTTACGGGGAGTGGCGCTGCCCGAAATCAATGAACTGACGATCGACGAAATGTACGCCCGCTTTGGCGACATTGAGGCGCTGGCGCGCGTGTTGAAGACGGTGCGTGCCGTCGGGCTAGGTTATCTGGTCATGCGCCAACCCGGCTACACTTTATCCAGCGGCGAGGGGCAACGCCTGAAGATTGCCGAGGAACTCTGCCGCAAAACGACCTCAACCACTCTGTATATTTTGGATGAACCGACGGTCGGCCAGAGTCTGGAGGATATCCAACAGCTGGTCCGGGTGCTCCAACAGCTGATCGACGATGGGCACAGCGTGCTGGTGATAGAACATCATCCCCACGTGTTAGCGGCATGTGACTGGTTGATCGAACTAGGCCCGGGCGGCGGCCCGGCGGGCGGCCACGTCATTGCGCAGGGCACACCTGAAGAAGTCGCGCGTGGAACCACGCCAACCGCGCGCTATATTCGCGATGTGTTGGAGGCCGTTCGATGAACTGGGCCATCCCTCTCTTAGCAGATCCTTCACCGTGCCTCCGCCGCGCAGTACTATGTGACCTGATGGCTCGGCCACACGACGACGCTGAAGTGCGCGAACTCGCCGACCTGTGTCCGTCCGATCCGTTGCTCACCGAGTTGTGGCAGACTCAGAATCCCGATGGTTCGTGGGACAGTCCTCATCTTCTTGGAAGTACCGCGGGCGACAAATTATCCGTCACCACTCATGTTCTGATGCGCCTGGGCTATGTAGGATTTGGCCGTGAGCACCCAGCGGTGCAGCGCGGTGCGGAATACATTTTCACACGTCAAAGACGAGATGGCGCCTGGCCACTGTTTAAATCTCATGAACATGAGGGCGGACAGATCGATGGAGGTTACGATCTTATTTCACTTCAGACTTCAATGCCGCTCCGTGGGTTGGCGATGTGTGGCTATGCCACTGATCCGCGTGCTGAACGTGCGTATGAGTGGCTGCTGGCGCAGCGGCTACCAGATGGTGCCTGGCCCACAGGTTTGGCAAACGGGAACTATGGCTATGTTGCCGGCTACCGCCGGGTAAGTCATTCACGCTGGGGCTGCCGGACCAACACCACCACTGCTCTGATTTGCCTGGCCCATCACCCTGAACGTCGGCATAGTGACGCGGCGCGCCGCGCCCTCGATCTGCTGTTGGGTCGCGAAACGCGAGAGCGTCATCACGTTGGGGTAGAAGTTGCACGTCTGGTGGGCGTCGAGCCTATCGCAGGGCGCTTCACTTATTTCGCACGCTTCGATCTGGCCCTGGTCTTGGATTTGTGTGGACGGGTAGGCGCAAGCCGTGAAGATGCTCGCGTCGTTGATCTGGCCGATGATGTGTTAACCTGGCAAGGGCATTATGGACTATGGGAATATGCTCCGCAGCCCACTGCTTCCCGCTGGGTGACGTTCGATCTGCTACGTTCCCTCAAACGCCTGAGCACGGATACCGATTGGCATAGCTTCGAACCCCGTACCCCGTTTAGCTCTTATGCGTCACGCCAGCCACGTTATTGAACCTCGTTTGTCGAACGAGCCTGCTCGCTTGCAACTTGACCCATGGCAAGTACACTAGCCCGAAGCGAGGCGCATGAGTGGCCAGCCAGCAAACACTCACTGATCTCCAGGCTGCTTGTTTCCGCGACCATCAAGGTGCACACACAGTTGGATGCGAACGCACCTAGCGAACGAGACGGCTCAGCGTGGTCAACAGCTACGCGCCGTGGAGCCGATCGATTTGCATTCCTAGTATGGCGCTTATGGGAATGCAATGGTAGTGCATGAGTTGGCATCTGTGCCGGTTATTTTCACGCTAGCCTTTGCCGTTGCGCACACACAGAACTCGCACGCTAACATCCTCTTCCACGATTTTGTCTCTAGCGAAGGTCAGAACGTCTTTTGTTGTGGCAATTGAGTAATTCAGTTCCGCGTATTCCCATTATAGGAACCGTTGCACCTCATCGCTCTGCGCGGATGTAGCCCATTGACCACCGCCAAAACTGACGCCTAACTTTCGCAGCTTTGGCGGTCGGCAGCAAACGCCTGTTAGCCTGCAAGCCACATTTAGCGGCGGATAAGGGATAGCCACACAAGAAGAACGGCGGGGCCGCTGCCAAACTCATATGCTCCAATGTCACAAACCCCTTGTCGCAAAAAACCTCTTTGGTCGATGCTCTGACAAGTTGCAGGATTTCCCGCGCCAATCGCGGGACTTCCTGGGATTAGACCCACAGTAAAATTAGGACCACCATAATTTCCTAAGGGGCCGAGACTCGCATTGATCGGATGATCACTTGATCCGACTATGTCGCTGGCGGTCTGTGCAAACGCGCACCCTGTATCATCCCCAATTAAGTTATGCCCTAAAGAAGCGACTTCTCCGGAGCAATTAGGCGATTGTGCGCTGTTATTTTGAGCGACAAGGGTGTTCTGTAGTTCGAGTATACCGGCTTGGAGAAAAATACCGCCGCCTTCAATCTCGGCCTTATTGTAAGCGATCGTGACATTGTTTAGACTAGCCGCGCCCGAATGAATCAGGAGCCCTCCTCCATAGTCTGATTCGTTCTGACCTAGCGTGCTGTTGGTCATCGTGAGAGTTCCATCATTGGCAATCCCGGCTCCGCCAGTAGCTGTGTAGCACATCCGTCGGTTGCCCGACAAAGTGCTTTCGAGAATGCTGACAGTTCCTTTATTGTATAGCCCGCCACCCGTACTACAAGAGACGTTGTTGCTTATCGTGCTTTTCAGAATAGTCAGAGTGCTCGAGTTGAAGATGCCGCCCGCTTCTCGATAATCGACAGCCCCTACTAGGCCCGCCCTATTAACTTGTAGTAGACTCCCTGTAATGGTCATTAAGGCTCCATTGTATATTCCTCCTACAGAAGCATCTGCCTGAATACCATAACCCCCGGTATTGCCACTAATCATGCTATCCGAGATGATCATCGTACCACCCAATTCATTCCAAATCCCCACACTCTTATTGTGGGCCAAAGTTGTGCTAATGATGGTTGCCTCACCAACGTTGTAGACTCCCGCAGCTGACGCAGGAGAAATATTCGTTAGGTTATTGCTTACGGTGCTATTGGTAAGGGTTAGAATACCGCGATTGGCAATACCCATTCCCGCATTTCCATAATCACTAATAGCTCCATTCCCGCTAAATCTACCACCAACCACGTTTAATGTCCCCGTGTTGTAAATGCCGCCTCCAAGGGGGGACTGTCCATCGTGATAAGCAAAGTTACTGATAATGTCGGTGTTGGTTAGGGTAAGGGTCCCCTGATTAAAAATGCCTCCTCCGCTCTCCCCATAAATGGTTCCATTTTGCACAGTGATGTCAATAAGGCTCACAGTTGCTAGTGGCGCTACTGATATGACCCGCCCCAAATTACTACCGTCGATGAAGGTTAGAGAAGTAGCGGTGCCTGTGATGATTAAGCTCTTTGTAATCACAACACTTTCATAATAAATGCCTGTTATTAAGTTGAGGGTATGGCCGTCGAGTGTATCGGGGGAACTAATGGCCGATTGTATCGAGGGATACCATAACCCGGTGTTTACATTTAAGACCCGATCATTAAGCTGCGCATATACATCCCGGGTCAAAGAAGTGACGACAAGGGCAATCAACGCAATTGAAAGGAATCGTATTACAAATAATCTCGAGGGAATTTTACGTGGAAAGTTCATGGATTAACCTCTCTTAACTATAGTAAAAATAGATTTCAAGAAGGCAGGCTAAATTGTACTTGGTGGATACCTGCAATCTAACGGTCTATAGCTGGCCGTCGTCTAGAATATTGTAAAATACTGGACACTCGTAGCCTAATCCGCAGAATCACAGCCAGGTGTTAACGTCATCTTGCGACGAGAGTCAACACCCGTCATTTAAGTATAGAACTATTCAGGCCCAGAAGCAAAACGTCCGACCTGTGCTAGAGGTCGGATGTCTCTTGTTGCAGTCATTAACCCACTTCGGTTCCGCGTATTTCACTTATCGGTACCGCTCATTCGACTAAGATTGAAGCGGTTATCTCGCCCTAGCCAGAAGGTAGCACATAGCATACCATAAAGTTAGCCCAGTCAACTAGCGCAT
>JAUQXC010000980.1 GCA_030834825.1 Thermoflexales bacterium | reverse complement strand
AGGCCCTAGCTCAATATGATTACCTAAGAGTTGTCGGAGTCGCAGGACCGGGCGATCCGTTGGCGAATCCACAAACGTTTGACTTCCTGTCTGAAGTCAGAAGACGCTGGCCCGATTTGTTGCTTTGTCTGAGTACCAATGGACTATATCTGCCCAAATATATCGATCGACTGTGCGAGTGCGGGCTGACCCATTTGACGGTAACCATTAATGCAGTCGATCCCAAGATTGCCGGCTACATTGTGCAGTGGGTGACGGGTGAGGATCAGGCCCTCATAGGTCGCCAGGCCGGCCAGCGATTGACTGAGGCCCAACTGGCTGGCGTAGCTCGGGCCGTTCAATCTGGCCTGCAAGTGAAGATCAATAGTGTGCTGATCCCGGGAATTAATTCTGATCACCTGCCAGAAGTGGCCCGTGTGGTTCACGAGCTCGGCGCGCATCTGATGAACGTCATCCCGCTTTTGCCCAGGGCCGGGTTTGCGCAGCTGGAGAGGCCCAGCCCGGCAGATGTTGCGCAAGTGCGGAAAGCCTGCGCGGCTTACATGCCAATGATGTATCACTGCCGGCAATGTCGAGCTGATGCCATGGGCCTGCTTATCGATGATATGACAGTGGAAAGGTGTTCGGCCCAATCGAATCTGACGCCTGCGCTGACGGCTTGTGGCGGTAGTTGAATTCGCTCAGCTGGCCCTTAGGCGCGTGAGAATGAGCAAAGAGCGCATCGACAATCTGCAGCAATGACCGTGGCGTCTTGTTCCTTAGAGACCGATGTTGTCGGCTTATCGCTGATGAGTCTTTGGGGACCAGCCGGCGGAAATCAAGGCCAGTCCTCTGCTAAGTGTGCGGAGGAGACCTACTGCTCGAGCTTCTTTCTACCCAAGACGTTCCACCGCCCAGCTGACGCATGGAAATAGAGAATTAAATGTCCTCCTCTAATTTTCTGATAATGGGAATGATGATCCTAAGCGTGGCCGCTCTTTATCTGGCCGGAGCTTGGGCGTTAGCGCGAATTTGGTGCAAGCCTAAACGCCTGCCGCGAACAAACACGCCAGCTGATGTGGAATTACCCTTTGAAGAAGTCGAATTTACTAGCCACGGAATTCCGCTTAAGGGCTGGTTCATTCCCTTCGCCTCAGCCACTGTGCCGCCTCCCGCGATAGTCCTTGCTCATGGCTGGTGCAAAAATGCTGGCGATCTGTTGCTGCTCGCGCGGACTTTATACCAGAACGGGTATGCCGTCCTTCTCTATGATGCTCGTGGTCATGGCGCGAGTGGGGAAGATGGGCCTATCACCATTCTCAAGTTGGCCGAGGACGCCGTTGCGGCCATTCAATATCTGGGAACTCGATCGGATGTTGATCGGAACCGTTTAGCCTTATTAGGCCGCTCGATTGGTGGATCGGCGGCCATAGTGGCCACGTCCATGGAGCCTCAGATCCGGGCCGTGGTGAGCTGCTCGGCTTTCGCCGATCCCAAGGCCCTAACACGAGATTTCTTAACCATGGTGCATGTTCCGCCGGCGCTTTTTTCGCGGCCGGTTTTTTACTTCATTGAACGCTGGTTAGGCCTGACCATGGATGAGGTCGCTCCTCGAACCCGGATCAAATCTATCACCGTGCCGGTCTTACTGATCCACGGCGAAGCAGATCGTTATATTCGCCCGTCGAACATGGAGATCCTTTATACCCAGGCTCCACGCGAGCACACTCAGCAGCGATTGATTCCCAAACGCAGCCATTCTGATGTGATCCGGGATGCGAAGTGCAGCCAGGAGATCGTGGCTTTTTTCGAGAAGAACCTGCAACCTGCTGATGTGGCTGTGGCGCTTGAGCAAGGTGGTGCCCCCGTTGAGTTGAGGTAGGTCGAGGCAAACTAGGATGCAGAGCGCACTTTCAATCCATAAACCGGATAAGATAGAAACAGGCGATGGCGCTATTCACAAGGCATTGTTGCAAGTGAGCCGCTCTTTCTACGTTTGGGAAGTCGCTGGAACCCCTGTCGTTACTTATGCCGAAAATCCACAACGTCTGAGCGGCTATCGCTTTAAAGCTTTTGTGCCAGCCCTACGTCCTCAAGATCTGGGCGATCCGACCTTTAAGCGGCGGCATCATCTTCGCTATGCCTACGTTGCGGGCGCGATGGCCAAGGGCATTGCTTCGGTAGCGCTGGTCGAAGCGCTGGCGCGCACGGGTGTACTCGGCTTTTTCGGTGCGGCCGGGCTGCCCCTCGACGAAATTGAAAAAGCTATTATTTGTCTCCAACATCGTCTGCGGGATCAGCCTTTTGGGTTTAGTCTCACCCATAGCCCTGATGAGCCTGGCCGGGAGTCTTCGGTAGTCAACCTCTACTTGCGCTACGGCATCCGGCTCATTGAAGCTTCGGCCTACGTGGATCTGACTCTGCCACTGGTGTTCTATCGAATCAAAGGTATTTATCGTGGTGCAGCTGGGCAGATCGTGTGCCCCAACCAGATTGTGGCTAAAGTCTCTCACGTAGAAGTCGCGCGCCGCTTTCTCTCGCCGCCGCCCGAAAGAATGATCCAAACTTTACTGGCTAACCGGCAGATTACGTTTGAGGAGGCAGAACTCGCGCGATCTATCCCAATGGCCCAGGATCTTTTGGTAGAAGCCGATTCAGGGGGGCATACCGATAATCGTCCGGCGTTGGTACTCTGGCCCCTGATGTTGGCGTTGCACGACGAGATTAACCTTACCTATCAATATCCTGAGCCAGTGCGTGTGGGCCTGGGTGGCGGCAGTGCTACACCCGAGGCTGCGGCTGGAGCGCTTTCGATGGGGGCCGCTTGCATATTGACTGGTTCTATCAATCAGGCCTGTGTTGAGGCCGGCACTTCACTGGCCGTGCGGGAGATGCTGGCCGCGGCGCGTCACGTGGATGTGGCAATGGCACCGTCGGCTGATCTCTTTGAAAGAGGCGGGCAGGTCCAGGTTTTAAAACGAGGCACGGCGTTTCCCTCGCGGGCGCGCAAACTCTACGACCTGTATTGTCAGTATGATAGCCTGGAGAGCATTCCTCCTGAGCAAAAGACAATGCTTGAGCAAGATATTTTCAAGCATCCATTGGAGGAGGAATGGTCCACGGTCAAAGATTACTTTGCGCGGCGTGATCCGCGTCAACTCCAACGCGCCGAGAGTGATCCCAAACACAAGCTGGCCCTCACCTTTCGCTCCTACATGGGCCAATCTTCAACTTGGGCCATGACGGGTGACCCCGCGCGAAGAACAGATTATCAGATCTGGTGTGGCCCGGCGATGGGTGGCTTTAATGACTGGGTAAAGGATTCGTTTTTGGAAAAACCCGCCAACCGCCACGTTGCACTGGTGACCTTGAATTTGCTCCTGGGGGCGGCGGTAGCCATTCGCGCGAACTGGCTCCATATGCAGGGCATTCTATTGCCGCCCGAAACTGGCCGTTATCGGCCCATGCGGCAGGAATCTCTGTCTCAGCTCATGGAGCTCGAAACAACTACTGAGTCACTGTTTCCCTGAGGGGAGACACAACAGCTTATTCATAAAGAACAAACAATGGCGACTGCAACACTGGCAAAGAAGAAGTGGTTCCCTGCGGCGCTGGTCTCGCCCGAGGTGCGTGCCTGCGTGGCTGAATGGGTAGGAACCTTTGGTCTGGTCTTTGCCGGTTGCGGCGCAGTAGTGATCGATAAACTGAGCGGCGGACAAGTGACGCACGTAGGTGTGGGGCTGACTTTTGGCACGATCGTCGCGGTGATGATCTTTGCGACGGGTCATCTGTCAGGTGCTCACCTTAACCCCGCCGTGACGCTGGCCTTTGCCATCTTCAAGCATTTCCCACGCCGCATGGTGTTGGGTTATTGGATCGCGCAACTGCTAGGCGCACTGGCCGCAGCGATTATGCTCTGTGCGATGTTTGGCAACGTGGCATTTCTGGGTGCGACGCTGCCCGCGGGTAGCTCGGAACAGTCGCTGTGGCTTGAGGTCATTTTGACCGCGATTCTGATGTTTGTCATCATGGCCGTGGCTACCGACAAGCGCGGCGGTCAACCAGCTGCCCTCGCTATTGGTGGAACTGTTGCGCTCGAAGCGATCTTTGCCGGGCCGATTTCCGGTGCTTCGATGAATCCTGCTCGTTCATTGGCTCCCGCGTTGGTGGCCGGCGTGATGCCGCTCCAATGGATCTACGTGGTTGGTCCAATCGGGGGAGCCGTCATCGGTGCCGGATTGTACGAAATCGTGCGTCGAGCACAAAATCCGGCGTGATGCCTGGCGGTGTTGGTCAAGCCCCAGCGGGCGTAACTGACCCCACCCTGCCGGATTTAGTTACACCCGTGCGGTGTCGCTATAGGCCCCGATCGAGCCGGTTTGTCTGATATCGCTTATCTCGCGTGGGAGACGCCTTCCTCAAGCTTGCGCCTGGAGCAAGCCGAGGTTCATGTTTGGCGTGCCACGCTCGATCCTGCGCCTGATGATGTTGCCGAGTTGTCCCAGTTGCTTTCGTCTGATGAGCGCTTAAGGGCCAGGCGATTTTATTTTGAGCGTGATCGCCGCCGTTTCGTCGTTGCGCGCGGCATTCTACGGCTGCTGGTGAGTGAATACCTTGCGGTCGAACCTGGCTGCGTGGCATTTTGTTACGGGCGCTATGGCAAGCCTTTTCTCTCGAACGAATTTGAAAGCAGTTGTCTTCAATTCAATCTCTCCCATGCGCATGAACTTGCCTTGTACGCTTTCAGTTATGGACGCGCCGTAGGCATTGATCTTGAACGTATCAAACCAGATAGGGATATCACAGGAATCGCCGTCCGTTTTTTTTCACCGAACGAGAGCGCACGGTTATTGGCGTTGCCTAAAACACAACAACGGAAAGCATTTTTCAATTGCTGGACGCGCAAAGAGGCTTACCTCAAAGCGAAAGGTGCCGGCCTCACTTTGCCGCTGGATCGCTTTGAGGTCTCTTTTGGGGACGATCAGACAGCTTGTTTGTTGGAGGTGCGCGACGATCCTGAGGAAATCAGGCGTTGGTCATTTCGCGCCTTAAATCCTGCGTCGGGTTACACCGGCGCCGTAGTCGTGGAAGGCTGTAACTGGACACTCAAATGTTGGCAGTGGCCGGCGCCGTCTTCCTGAATAACCCATTCTTTTCCTGCTTAGGAGGCACAGAAAATGGTAACAACCCTGCTTCATCCCACCCTTGAAATTGATGCTCGTGCCACGACCTTGGTCGATCTCCTGCGCCGACGCGCACAGGAAGACCCTGAGCATCGCGCCTATACTTTCCTAGATGACAAAGAGGCCGAGCATCCCCTGACCTTCGAACAATTGGATCGCCGAGCTAGAGCGATCGGTGCTTATCTTCAATCGATAGGAGCGACCGGCCAACGAGTGGTTTTGCTTTATCCACCCGGTCTAGAATATTACCAGGGGTTCTGTGGTGTCCAATATGCTGGCGCGATTGCCGTGACGGTTTCTCCGCCCAAGCCTAACCAAAGCCTGGCTGCCTTGCAAGCGATTATCAAAGATGCCCAGACCCGCTTGATCCTCACCTCCACGCTGGTCTATTCGATGCTGGGACGCTATGCGGCTCAAGATCCTAGTCTGAGCGCACTGCAGCTGATCAATACGGATCAGATTGGCGACGACGTGGGTCAGAATTGGCAGGAACCGATCGTCACGCCGGAGAACATCGCGTATCTACAGTACACCTCAGGCTCCACGGGGATGTCCAAAGGCGTGATGGTCAGGCACACCAACTTGATCCATACCTTTGCCTTGATCATGGGGCTGTATGAGCTCACGCCGGAGAGTGTGCATGTCACGTGGATGCCGACCTCCCATAATTTGGGCCTCGTCGGAACTCTGCTGGCGATCTACAGCAAGATGCACACAGTTTTGTTAAGCCCGTTAACGGTGATGGCTCATCCGGCCCATTGGCTGCGGGCCATTACGCGTTACAAAGGTACCTTTGGCGGCGGCCCCAACTTCGGTTTCGATATGTGTGTCAAGAATATCACTCCAGAGGAACGCAGTTCCTTGGATTTGAGTAGTTGTGCCCAGATCTACAGCGGCGGTGAACCTGTCCGCAAAGATACCCTCACGCGCTTTGCCGACGCGTTTGCGCCTTATGGCTTCAAGCGTGAAGCCCTCAATGCTGGCTATGGTCTTGCCGAACATACCGTGGTTGCCACGGCTAACTCAACCGCCAAAATGGCCTTAGCGACCCTGTTGCCTGTCGACAAAACTGCCCTGGAGAGCGGTCGCGTCGTTATCGCTCGCTCCGCGGAACGTGGCACTCAAGAGTTGGTCGGCTGTGGTCCCGAACGCTTGGGAGTCAAGATCATGATTGTCGATCCTGAATCGCTGACACCGTGTTCCCCGGAACGCGTCGGCGAAATCTGGATCTCCAGCCCCAGCGTTGCCCAGGGTTATTGGAATCGCCCGGAGGAAACCGAGCAGACCTTCAATGGGCACCTCGCCAACGGCGAAGGCCCCTTTTTGCGCACGGGTGATCTCGGCTTCATGCACGATGGCGAGCTATACATCACCGGCCGGCTTAAAGAACTGATCATCATTCGTGGCCGCAATCTCTATCCACAGGATATCGAGCAGACGGTGGATAAGAGCCATCCGGCACTCCCCCTCAACGGAGGGGCTGCCTTCTCCGTGGATGTCAATGGGGAAGAACAACTCGTCATCATTCACGAGTTCGATCCGCAAGCCGGCGATGCCCGCGAGGCCGTGACGGCGATACGCCAGGCTATCGCAGAAGAACACGAAGTGAAAGTTCACGCCGTAATTTTGGCAGAACCGGGGAGTATTCCTAGGACGGCGAGTGGCAAGATCGCCCGGCGTCCCTGTCGATCCCAATTTCTAGCGGGGCAGTTCGGGCGAGAAGGCTAGGCGCCTGGTTAGCGCCGATGCTTCTGCAATGAAGAGTAATCGTGCTCAACGTTTTACCATGAAATTCTAGGAGACTTCAAGATGGAAAGTGATGATCTCGGCCATGCCCCATCTTCCTCAAAACCATTCAAGGTACTTTACGCGTGGCAGGAGGAGCTTGCTCCAGAGGATGAACAACACGTTTCTCAGCCTGCAGCTGCGGCAGCTCTTCCTGACGCGGAGGCAACCGCTAAGACTGAAGCCGAAATTCAAGCCTGGCTGGTGGCGCAGCTTTCTGAGATGCTGCAAGTGACTTCTCAAGAGTTGAGTATTTCTGAGCCATTCACGCGTTATGGCCTGGATTCGGCAAATGCAGTGAAGGCGATTGGCAAATTGGAAACATGGCTGAGACGTCCTCTTTCCCCCACCTTGATTTGGGACTATCCGAATGTTGAGGTGCTAGCGCGACATTTGGCAGGTGGAGTTGAAGCAGAGCCTCAGCCTGTGACTGAAGATCTGTCTCGAATCGAGCGAGAACCTCTCGCGATCATCGGGATGGGGTGTCGCTTTCCAGGCGCGCCGAGCCCGGAGGCATTTTGGCGACTTTTGCACGAAGGGCTTGATGCGGTCAGCGAAGTACCGCCTGAACGCTGGGATGTCGATGCCGTTTACGATCCGACTCCCTCAACACCTGGGAAAACTTATACCCGCACAGGTGCCTTTTTGGATCAGGTCGATCAGTTTGAGCCATCTTTTTTCGGCATCTCAGGTGGCGAAGCGGCGAGCATGGATCCCCAGCAGCGACTTGTGCTGGAGGTGACATGGGAGGCACTGGAGAGTGCCGGCTGGGCGCCCGAACGGCTCGCCGGCACTCGCACCGGGGTCTTTATCGGAATCAGTAATCTAGACTATTCCTTGATGCAGACGACCAACACCGCGACCATCAGCGTTTATTCTGGCACTGGGGCCGCACACTGTATCACGGCTAATCGCTTATCGTATCTGCTTGATTTTCGAGGTCCCAGTCTAATCGTCGATACTGCCTGTTCGTCCGCACTCGTCGCTGTGCACTTGGCCTGTCAAAGCTTAAGAACTGGAGAAAGCGATGTCGCCGTCGCGGGTGGGGTCAACTTGGTGCTGTCGCCGGAGCCGACCATTGCTTATTCTCAAGCGCAGATGCTGTCTGCCCATGGCTGCTGCAAGACTTTTGATGCTGACGCCGATGGTTATGCGCGCGGCGAGGGGTGTGGCGTTGTCGTCCTTAAGCGTTTATCGTCTGCCCTCGCTGATGGTGACCCAATCTTGGCACTGGTACGCGGCTCGGCCGTCAATCAGGACGGACGAACCAATGGCATGACCGCGCCCAACGGACTATCGCAGCAAGCCGTTATTCGCGATGCCTTAGAGAACGCCGGGGTGGAGCCGGCACAAATTAGCTACATTGAAGCACATGGTACTGGCACGCCTCTTGGAGATCCGATCGAAGCCCAAGCCTTAGCGGCGGTGTTGGGCCGGGAGCCTGCAAAGTATCCCTGTTTTGTAGGTTCAGTGAAAACGAACATTGGACACCTTGAGCCGGCCGCGGGCATCGCCAGCATGATTAAAGTGGTGTTGGCGTTTCAGCATGGAGAAATTCCCCCTCACCTTCACCTGGAGAAACTCAATCCGCTCATTTCCTTGGAAGACACGCGTTTAGTAATTCCAACTGAGCGATGTTCTTGGCCAGCGGAGGCACAGCCGCGCATCGCCGGAGTAAGTGCCTTTGGTTTCGGCGGCACCAATGCGCACGTTATTTTGGAAGAGGCGCCTGTCCGCCCCACGGTGCATAGTCAAGTCGAACGGCCTCTGCACCTTTTCACGCTGTCTGCACGTAGTGCTAAAGCCCTCAAAGAATCTGCTCGCCGTTTTGCCGATCGGGTAGCGAGCTTGCCCGCTGATTCCCTGGCTGATGTGTGTTACACAGCCAACGTAGGGAGATCGCATTTCTCTCATCGCCTCGCGGTGCCAGTTGAATCGCTAGCGTCGCTACCTGAGCGATTGAATGGCTTTGCGACGGAGCAAGAAGTTCCCCGACTTTTGAGTGGCCAAGTGCGCGGTAAACACAAGCCCGCGATTGCCTTTCTGTTCACGGGGCAAGGCTCACAGTATGTGGGGATGGGACACCAGTTGTATGCGACGCAGCCGACCTTCCGGCAGGCGCTGGACCGCTGCGCGGAGTTGCTGCAACCGTATCTGGAGCAACCCCTGCTCTCGGTGTTGTATCCGGCTGAAGGGCAAGGCTCGCCCCTGGATGAAACGGCCTACACACAACCGGCGTTGTTTGCGGTGGAGTATGCGTTGGCGGAGTTGTGGCGGTCGTGGGGGCTTGAACCGCAAGCGGTGATGGGGCACAGCATCGGGGAGTATGTGGCGGGGTGTGAGGCGGGGTTGTTCAGTTTGGCGGATGGGTTGAAGATGGTGGCGGCGCGCGGGCGCTTGATGCAAGGGTTGTCGGCGGCGGGGGCGATGGCGGTGGTGTTTGCGAGTGAGGCGCGTGTGGCGGCGGCGGTGGAGCCGTATCGGGCAGAGGTATCGATTGCGGCGCTGAACGGGCCGAACAATGTGGTGATTTCGGGCGCGCAGGCGGCGGTGCAGGCCGTGCGCCAGAACCTGGAGGCGGAAGACATTGTCACTCGTCCGCTAGTCGTATCGCATGCCTTCCATTCACCGCTGATGGAGCCGATGTTGGATGATTTCGAGGCGATAGTGCGACAAGTGGAGTTCCACGCGCCCCGGCTGCCGCTGGTGTCCAATGTCACCGGACAGTTTTTGGCCGAAGGGCAAGGGACCGAAGCTCGCTATTGGCGGCAGCACATTCGCTCGGCCGTGCAGTTTGAGGCCAGCCTGCAGACGCTGGCGGCGCAGGGCTATCGGGTGTTTTTGGAGATAGGACCTAACTCGGTGTTGAGCGGCATGGGCAAGCGCTGCTTGCCTGACGGTGAGCTCAAGTGGCTCACCTCGTTGCAGAAAGGTAAGGCAGACTGGGAGACGCTGCTTGGCAGCTTGGGCGAGTTGTATGTGCAAGGGGCGCCCATCGATTGGACTGGCTTTGACCAAGATTATGCGCGCAGACGAATTCCCTTACCCACTTATCCTTTTGAGCGGCAGCGTTACTGGATCGAGCTGGCTAAGGGAAGTCGGTCAAGTCTTGGTACGGGCGCTAATCCAAATGCTTCCGGACGGTCACTGCATCCTTTACTAGGTTACCGGTTGCGTTCTGCACTCAAGGAAATCCAATTTGAGTCTGAGATAACCCCGGTGGCTACACCTTATCTCAATGATCACCGGGTCTGTGGACAAACTGTGTTTCCGGCTGCGGCCTATCTAGAGATGGCTCGGGCGGCAGTCGCCACGGTTTGGCCCGCCCACGTAAACGCTTTGGAAAATGTAGGGCTGAATGATCTGTTGATTCTGACAGACGAGCCTCAAGTCGTGCAATTGATCTTATCACCCAACGGTTCTGACAGCGGGACATTTCAAATTCTCAGCCAGGAAAAAGAGGGTGAGGTTTGGCGGCTGCACATGACGGGAAGTATCAATAACCACCCGGTTGTGAGCTCAGAGCCGGAACAAGAGGTTGCGTTGAGCGAAGCTCAGGCACGCTGCCAGGAAGAGCTACCGGGCAATTTATATTACGAACGGTTGTTAAAGCTGGGCCTGGAATACGGCCCCGGTTTTAGAGGCATCGAGAAGCTGTGGCGCGGTCAAGGCGAAGCTTTGGGTCTCGTGCGCCTGCCAAATGAACTGGCTGCAGAAGCGGGGGCCTATGCTATTCACCCGGCCATGTTGGATGCATGCTTTCAAGTCCCAGCTGTGGCCTTTGCTGGTGACCGAGAGAATGAGGTCTATCTGCCCATCGGTGTCGAGTCATTTCGGGTCTTGGCTAAACCTGGTGATAGTGTTTGGGGTTATGCGCGCTTGCAGTCTGGTGATGAGACCCACCGTGATACCCCCAAGGCCGATGTCTACATTTTCGATCAAGCGGGACAGCTCGTGGCGCAGCTGGGTGGCTTGAGTGCCCGTCGCACAACTCGAGAAGCATTGCAGCGCATCGGGCATGATCGCGTAAGCGATTGGCTATACACGATTCAATGGCATTCCCAGGCGCGGACTGCCGGGGCTGTGCCAGCGGCCGATCATACGCTCGGGCCTTGGTTGATCCTGGCGGATCGAGGTGGGGTGGGTGCAGCGCTCGCAACACGGCTTTCCGAATGTGGCTCATGTACATTGGTTTATACGGATGGGACGGGCCAACCCGGCGCAGCGGAGGCCGCATTGGATCCCACCCGGCCAGAAGATTTCGAGGAGCAACTCGCTAAAGCCGCTGTGCCTTATCGCGGCATTATCCATTTATGGGGCTTGGACACCACCGGGGCAGAGCAAATCACTTCTGACTCACTGCAAAACGATCAGGCTCGAATGTGTGGCAGCGTGCTGCACCTGGTCCAAGCGTTGGCAAAAACAAAATGGGCGACTTCGCCTGCCTTGTATTTGATCACTCGCGGCGCCCAGCCCGTGGCCCAGGAAGCTATGTCTTTGGGTGTCACTCAAGCCTCTTTAGCTGGCCTGGTCCGAGTGATTGCACTGGAGCATCCTGAATTGCGCTGTGTTCAGGTTGATCTGGATCACGTCAGCGGTTCGGACGAGATAGAGAACCTCGTGGCAGAAATTTGTTCTCAGCCCAATGAGAACCAAATCGCTTTCCGACAGGGCGTGCGCTATGTGCCCCGGTTAATCCACCTGCCTAGCTCCCAAGCAGAGTCCAAGGGCAAGCGCTCAGAAACCCAACCTCTGGAACTGGAGATTCCAACACGCGGTGTACTGGACAGCTTGACGTTGCAACATGCGATCCGGCGTGCGCCGGAACCGGGTGAGGTGGAAATTCAGGTCTATACCACGGGACTTAACTTTAGAGATGTCCTGAACGCTCTCGATTTGTATCCTGGTACACAGCGGCCGTTGGGGATGGAATGCGCAGGCCGCATCGTGGCAGTGGGTGCCGGCGTCACCCGTTGGCGCGTGGGTGATGAAGTGGTGGCTTTTGCCATTGGATCTTTCCGTTCATTTGTCACGACTCGTTCCGATTGGGTCGCCCTCAAACCCGAGCAGCTGAGCTTCGAGGAAGCCGCAACCATTCCGATCCCGTACATGACCGCCTACTACTCGCTGCATCACTTGGCAAAGATCAAAGCGGGGGATCGCGTCCTCATCCATGCAGCGGCTGGGGGCGTAGGCCTGGCTGCGGTGCTACTGGCACAGCGCGCCGGTGCAGAAGTTTTTGCGACGGCAGGCTCTCAAGCCAAGCGTGATTTCCTGAGATCGTTAGGGGTGCAACACCTCATGGACTCGCGTTCACTTGACTTTGCTTCGCAGGTGATGGACTGCACCGGCGGTCGCGGGGTAGACATCGTGCTCAACTCTCTGTCCGGCGAATTTATTGCCAAGAGCCTGTCTGTATTGGCAACCGGCGGCAGATTTGTCGAGATTGGCAAGATCGGCATCTGGGATCAAACCCAGGTTGAACAATCAACCCGTGATGCGTCTTATTTCGTTTTTGATCTGGGACGAGAAGCTCGCAGTAATTCGGCAGAAATTGGCGAAATGCTCTGTGCGTTAATGGAAGAATTCAGGCAGGGAATCCTTAGGCCTCTGCCGCATAGGGTCTTTCCGATTCAAGAGGCGATTAGTGCTTTTCGCACGATGGCGTTGGCGAAGCACACTGGCCGGATTGTGTTGACTTGGCAGCAACGGCGCATGGAAACATATACGGGGGGGTTCCACGCCGATCGGACCTATCTGATCACGGGTGGACGAGGCGGCCTGGGGCTGCAATTAGCGCAATGGATGGTTGAGCACGGAGCGCGGCATCTCGTGCTAGTTGGACGAAGTGCCCCGACTGAAGCCGTGCGCCGCACTGTAGGCGAACTAGAACAAGCTGGTGCTCGCATCATGTTCGCGCAGGCTGATGTCTCCCAAGCAGAACAGGTTGCCGATGTCTTAACGGAGATCGCACGGTCTATGCCGCCTTTGCGCGGTATCGTTCACGCCGCCGGCCTCCTGGACGATGGCGTGCTCGCGCGACAAAACTGGGAACGTTTTGCTCGCGTGTTGGCCCCTAAGGTTCAAGGTGCCTGGAATTTGCACACTTTGACCCTCTCGATACCGCTCGACTTCTTTATCCTGTTCTCTTCGACTGCCGCCCTCTTGGGTTCGCCGGGGCAAGGGAATTATGCGGCGGCCAATGCCTTTTTGGATGGGTTGGCCCATTATCGTCGGGCCCAGGGCTTGCCTAGCATCAGCATCAATTGGGGCGCATGGGGTGAAGCGGGCATGGCCGCTCGCGATGACGCCAACAAATGGCTGACGCTGATGGGGATCGAGATGATCGCACCACCGCAAGGCTTACAGGCTCTTGAGCAGATACTCCGTCAGAACCCGGTACAGATCGCGGCTATGCCCGTTAACTGGCAGAAACTGCTGGAACAATTCCCGCAGAACAGTGAGCCGCCGTTATTGTCCGAGATATTGGAGGAGACTCGTTCGCGCCACAAGGGTCAACGCTCAGCAACTACGCAGATCGAAATCTTGAGCCGGCTGGAGCAAACTCCACCCAGTAATCGTCGACGCGTGCTAGTCACTTTGATGGGCGAGCAGGCGCGCAAGGCACTGGGCCTCGATCCATCTTTCGAATTGGATATACACCAGCCTTTGAATGAACTCGGGTTGAATTCTCTGATGGCGCTTGAATTGCGCAATGCTTTGAACCTGTCACTGGGGCGTCCGCTCCCTGCGACGGTGCTCTTTGATCATCCGACAATTGAAGGTTTGTCAAATTACCTGGCCGATGAGGTTCTTCATTTACCGGTGGCTGAGAATAGGCCAGCGTCACATGCGCTCGCGGGACCGGCAGTCGAAGAGCAGGACGAGATTGACACAGAAATAAAGGAACTATCGAGCGATGAGCTGGAAGCGCTGGTGGCCGAAGAACTTGCGGCGGTAAAGCCGTTGGTGGGAGAGTGACATGTCAGACACGCCACGCACCGATAGCCAGTTGACAGCCTTGCAGGAGGCACTTGTTGCGCTAAAAAAGACGCGCACGAAACTCGAAGCCATTGAGCGTGTCCGCAGCGAACCCATCGCGATCATCGGCCTGGCCTGTCACTTTCCAGGCGGCGCCGATACTCCCGAAGCCTTTTGGCAGCTGCTCCGCAACGGTACGGACGCGATCACTCCTGTTCCGGCCGATCGCTGGAATATGGATATCTATAATGATTTGCCAGTCGATGAAGCCATCCGGAAAAGCATGCGCTGGGGATCCTTCTTGTCGAAAAGGATCGACACCTTCGATCCACAGTTCTTTGGCATCTCGCCTCGCGAAGCAGAGACCATGGATCCTCAACAGCGGCTAATCCTGGAAGTGACTTGGGAAGCGCTCGAAAATGCAGGGCTGGCAGCGGATCGTCTGGCCGAGAGCCAGACGGGGGTCTTTATCGGTATCTCAAGTAACGATTATAACCACGTGCGCTACCGGGTGGGCGTATCAGCTCTCAACACTTATGCCGGTAATGAGGAGGCCTATGACCGGGTAGGGCTTTCGACTTTGAATCCTTATACGGGGACCGGGAGCGCCTACAGTGTCGCGGCTGGGCGCGTATCGTATATTCTGGGTTTGCATGGACCTAGTCTTGCGGTTGACACGGCCTGTTCATCGTCGTTGACCGCCGTCCATCTGGCTTGCCAGAGCTTGCATGCGGGTGAATGTACGATGGCAATTGCTGGGGGCGGGGGATTGTTGTTGTCGCCAGAACCCACCATCGTACTGGCGCTGGCGCACGTACTGGCACCCGATGGGCATTGCAAGACCTTTGACGAAGCCGCTGACGGTTATGTGCGAGGTGAAGGTTGCGGCATCATTGTACTCAAGCGCTTGAGTGATGCGCTGGCGCAGGGTGACAATGTCTTGGCTCTTATTCGAGGTACCGCTATCAACCAGGATGGTCGAACCAACGGCTTGACTGCTCCGAGTGGACCTGCGCAACAAGCTGTTATCCGCCGGGCTTTGTCGGTCGCCGGCATCGAACCTGGTCAGGTTCAATACGTCGAAACGCACGGCACGGGCACGCCGCTCGGTGATCCCATCGAGGTACAGTCACTGGCGGCCGTTCTCTGCAAAGATCGTCCACCCGCCGAACGGCTGGTGATCGGCACTGTCAAAACTAACCTTGGCCATGTAGAGGCAGCAGCGGGAGTCGCAGGGTTAATCAAGATAGTGCTCTCTTTGCAGCATGAAGAGATTCCCCCTCATCTAAATTTGAGAAAACTGAATTCTTACATTCCTTGGGATGAACTTCCTATCTCCATACCCAGGGAACGTACACCGTGGCAAACTGGAAATGGCCGGCGTATCGCGGGTTTGAATTCCTTTGGATACGCCGGCACCAATGCGCATGCCATTTTAGAAGAAGCGCCCCGCCAACCCTTCGTGCAATCTGAGGTCGAACGGCCATTGCATCTCTTGTGCCTGTCCGCCAAAACTCCAGCCGCCCTGCAAAAGCTAGCGGGGCGCTATGTGCATTATTTGGCTGAGCAGTCCCAAATATCGCTGGCAGACATTGCCCACACGGCGAGTGTGGGGCGTTCACACTTTTCCCATCGCCTGGCAGTGGTAAGCGACTCGTCGACCGAGGCGCGCGAAAAATTATCGGCCTTCTGTGCTGGCGAGCAAGTGGATCATTTGCACTCTCGCAAGGTCAAGGGTGCCACTCCGCCTTTGATTGCCTTTCTGTTCACGGGGCAAGGCTCACAGTATGTGGGGATGGGACACCAGTTGTATGCGACGCAGCCGACCTTCCGGCAGG